>CALLZX010000001.1 GCA_937858935.1 uncultured Ignavibacteriales bacterium
CCATCAGGATTGATATCCTGTGCATAAATTCCACTTGCGTCCAAACGATTATCTCCCCAGGCGAGTTTACAATTTTTAAAAACATCAACTGTAGAAACTAATTGTAATTTATCGCTGGATGGATTTGAAAGGATTGTAAAGTTTCCTGTCCATAAAAAATCTCCAATTGAGTTGCAGGCAAAACCTTCAACTTTATCATTAAGACCTGAACCGTTTCCTTCTAAATAGAACAAGTATGCTTTTCCGTCGCCCATTTCAGAGGTTAAGTAACTTATGGAAGTTGTGAATGCGACGCTTAAATCTTTAAATACTTTTGCGTTGTCAGTCCACTGTCTGGTTCCGTTTAAGGAAAGTTTTTGTCCGCTTATTCCGTTTTGATTTTGATTTGGTTCAGTCTCTACCCAGAATACATAAGTCTCGTCTGTTGTATTATCAAAAGCAACAACAGGATTAAACTTATGTCTGTTTGCCATTAATGAAACCTCAGCTCCATCAACAGGAAAATAAATTGTACCGCTTGATGAAACTCTTTGTACAAATCCACTTTGTAGAGAATTATTATCACGATCATCATGCCAAGCAATTAATCCGCCATTATTATTATCAGTGTAAACTTTTGGAGTTGTGAAGGCAGCAATTTTTCCTAAGTCCTGCACATTTACACCCCAACTAATTGATCCAGCAGAAGTAATTTTCTTTGCACGAAGTTTAACAGTTTGTGCGGGGAAACTTCCGGTTGTAGCTGTGTGAAATAAAACTACTCCACCGCTGTCGGATGTAACAATATCTGGATAACCATATCCTTCAGTTGCTGATTGAAGAATGATTGGATTAGTTCCCCAGAGTTTTGCACCTGCCGGAGAAATTTTTTGTAATCCAACCTGGTATCTTGTTGTTGCAATTATCCAGGCAACAACAATATTTCCATCATCAGTTTTTGCAAGTTTTGGATTAGCTTGAAAATCAGCAGTTGGATTTAGATCGATTCCATTTGGGCCCCAAAGAAAATTACCAGTGGGAGAAATGGCATAAACAAATGGATTAAGATTTCCGCTGTTTCTTGTATCTGTAAATGCAACGATAACGTTATCATTGTCATCAACCATCAAATCCCAATCAACGAGAGAAGAAGATTGGGAATTGTTACTTATCAGTAATCCGTTTGGTGCCCACATTTTATTTCCGAGCGGATCTAATCGTTGCAAGTAAACTGCATAACTTCCGCTTCTGTTATCAAACCAGGAGATGTAGGACCCACCATCTGATGTTGAACCGATTTTTGCAAGCGCTTGTTCTCCTGTTGTATCACAAACAGTAAGATTAATCGCAGGATTTGTTGACCATTGTGCAAAAGCAGTTGATGAAACAGTAACTAAAACAATTGTTAAAAAAAAAGAAAAGTATATAGATTTCATTTTATCTCCTGTTGTTTTTATAAACTTAATCAATCGTTACAATAATTTAAAGGCCGTTAGTGATTTAATTTACTTCTGTCAATAATCGTCCACTATCAAACTTATTTGCAAGTTAAAAGAAAAAGTGTTTGTTTGTAGTTAACATCTTTTACTATTTGTTAATAATGATAAGTGTTGAATTATAAAGTAAGGAAGTATTAATCAATTTAGAATTTTATGATTGCATTTTACAGAGCTAAATATTTTAAACTTCTTTTGTCTATCGTTATTATAACTTTGCAATCAATTGTAATTGCACAATCAATTAGTTTTAATCGCCTAACGACTAGTAACGGACTCTCAAACAATAACGTTTCAAATCTTCTTCAGGATCAAGTAGGTTTCTTATGGTTTGCAACGGATGATGGATTAAACCGATTTGATGGATATGAATTTAAAGTGTTCAGAAATAATCCTTCCGATAAATCTTCAATCTCAGATAACTCAACATTTGCTATCACTGAAGACGATTCTGGAAGAATCTGGATCGGAACAAAAATAGGGTACTTAAATTGTTACGATCCTGTTCTTGATAAATTCACTTACTGGAAAATCGAATCCGAAATAACTAAAGACAATTCGATTACAAATATCTATGTTGATAAAAAATTTAATGTTTGGATCGGTACTTACAGAAGCGGGTTGTACAAGCTTGATACTAGAACAGGAAAGACGGTGAACTGGACACATAAAAAAGAAGATCCCAAATCTTTAAGTAATAATTATATATCCTCGATAGTTGAAGATGATTTTGGAAATTTATGGATTGGTACCTTTAACGGACTAAATCAATTTAATCCGAATAAATCTAACACACATTTTGTAAAATATTTTTTTGATAAAAATAATCCGAACAGTTTAAGTGATAATATTATCTGGGGAATCACTGAATCAAAATCCGAAAAAAACAAACTATGGCTAGGGACTGCAAATGGCTTAACTATTCTAAATACAGAAACAAAAAGATTTTCAAGAATAAATATTCCAAACCCTGATAATCTGCAGTTTGGAAATGGAACAGGTTCTGTAGTAGAAGAATTTGTTGATGGGGAAAGCGTTATATGGATAAATTCTTATGCAGGAATGTTAAGATATAATGTTACAAGAAATAGATTTGATAGATTTTTATCAGATAAAGATAATCCCAATAGTCTAACAAGTAACCAGGTTAACAATATTATTAAAGATCGTTCAGGAGTTCTGTGGATTGCTACTGATAATGGCTTAAGTTACTTTTCACAAAAAAGTATAAAGTTTAATAATTCGCTGTTATTTTCTGATAGAAGTGTTGATTTAAACAAACTTGATAAGCTAAATGTAAAAGCAATTACAAAATCATCAGACGGAACATTGTGGATTGGAACTGATAATGGTTTATACTTTTCCAGCAATGCTAATGGAAAATTATTACTTAGAAAGCACAATGCATTAGCTTCAGAAAATATTTGGAGTCTGACAGAAGGTAATTCAAATGATCTATGGATTGGTACTTATGGTTCGGGACTATTGCACCTTAACTATAAAACAAATCAGTTAACTAAACATGATATTTTACTTGGAGTTATTAAGTCTACATCAAGAAATTTTGTAAAGTCTGTTTTTAAAGATGATAATAATAATTTGTGGATAGGATATTGGGGAGTTGGGCTTGCAAAATTAAATTTATCAACTGGTAAAGTACAAAACTGGCTTCATCAAAATGATAATATGAATTCACTTAGTCATGATGATGTTTGGACAATTTTTCAAGACAGCAAGAAAAGAATATGGATTGGAACAAATGGAGGCGGCTTAAATTTATATGATGAATCAAACGGCGTAAAATTTTCCCACTATAGTTTTAACGAAGGAAGTAAAAACAGTTTAAGTAGTAATAGTGTTTATTCAATTGTTGAATCTAAAAGCAAAAATTTCGGAAATAACAATTCAATCTTGTGGGTCGGAACAAGCAATGGATTGAATAAACTTGCAATTAATAATTCAGATAGTAAAAATATTTCACAGTCTAATGTTAAAGTAACTTTTTACACCACCAAGGATGGATTAACAGACAACTCAATTAAAAGCATAGTTGAAGATGAAAATGGAAATCTCTGGTTAGGGACAAGTTCCGGAATTACTTTATTTGATTTAACTAATAACACATTTACAAATTTTTCTACTTCAGATGGAGTTATAGGAACAGACTTTAACTTCACTTCTTCTTTTAAGCTTAATGATAATTTGGTTTTATTGGGCAGCACTGGTGGTCTAAATTATTTTAATCCGAAAAGAATTTCACAATCAAATTATAAACCTGCCGTTGTTCTCACTGATTTTTTAATCTTCAATAAATCTGTAAAAGCAGAAGTAAACTCAATCCTTTCAAAAAATATTTTTTACACTAATAAAATAACACTTTCGCACAAACAAAATGTTTTTTCATTTCAGTTTGCAGCATTGGATTTTAATAATCCCGGTTCAATTAAGTATGCATACAAAATGGAGGGTTTTGATAAAGAGTGGATTAAAAGTGGAACACGCCGATTTATTACTTACACAAATTTAAATCCCGGCAATTATACTTTTAAAGTTAAATCAACAAACAGTGATGGGGTATGGAATAATAATGAAACCTATCTTTCCGTAATAATAACTCCGCCCTGGTGGCAAACAATCTGGGCAATTCTATTATACTTTGTTGTATTTGTTATCGGAGTTTGGGCAATAATTAAATTTCAAAATTATAGAACAAAATTGCAGCACGAATTAA
>CALLZX010000002.1 GCA_937858935.1 uncultured Ignavibacteriales bacterium
GAGACGAAATACCTAAAGAAATTCCTGGTAAGTTTTCAGGTAATGCCGGATTTTATGGTGAATCTGTAAACACAGGTTATCTTGGAGGTGGTGTTGCTCAATTACCTCTCGGCAAATTTGTTCTTCGCGGCGAGGCCACAACAAGAAAAGCCAAAGATTTAAGAACACCCGTCGGTACTTTGGACAATTCCGATATTTCCACAGATAATCTTAGTGCCGGAATAAGTTTTATTGATAACTGGGGATTTACAGGGTTGAGTATTCGAGAATTTAAATCTGATTACGGAGTTCCGGGCGGATTTGTTGGTGCTCATCCCAATGGTGTTGATATAAGTATGATTAAACGCCAGATAAATGGAAAGATTAATTATCAAATAAATTCTGAATCATTTGAAAATATAGAGTTCCAACTATCCCGTGATTATTACAAGCATACAGAATATGAAAGAGCTGATATAATCGGCGCTCAATTTGTTATCTATAACTTTAGAGGAAGTTTGAATATTGCGAACAAGAAAATAGGTTTTTTGGATTTTGGAACATCGGGAATTTCATTTGAGGCGAGAGATTTTAACATAGGCGGATATGTTTTTACACCTCCAACTAAATCATTAAAACTTTCTACTTATTCATTTCAATCATTTGAATTAAATGATTTTAGTTTTGAATCCGGATTTCGAATCTCATATGATGAATTTAATCCTGATAATTCAAACCCAAGTACTGATAGTGAACTAATAATCGATCGAAAATTCTTTAGCTATTCCCTATCTTTATCAACTCTTTATTCAATAAACAAAACTATTTCACTTGGAATAAATATTAATAAAACTTCCAGGGTTCCGACCATTGAAGAACTTTATTCGGAAGGTCCGCACTTGGCAGCATACTCTTATGAAATAGGTAATCAGAATCTGGAAAGCGAAAGCGGATTTGGAGTAGAACTGTTTTCTTACATAAAAAATGATGATCTATTTTTGATGTTAACAGTTTTCAGAAATGATTTTTCTTACTTCATAATTCCAAGAAATACGGGAAAAATAAATAGCCAAACCTTATTACCAATTTATCAAACAGAAGGTGTAAGTGCTATATTCTATGGTGTTGAAAGTTATTTAGAATTAAAACTGCTTGAGTACCTTACATTTTCTAATACACTAAGTTACACTTATGGAAATTTTAATGAATCCGGCAATCCCCTTCCACAGATTCCGCCGCTTAAGAATATAATTCAGGTAAAATATCTTAATGGAAATTTTATAACTGGAATAAGTACCGAAATTGCCGCAGCTCAAAACCGTGTAGATTTGTTTGAAACATCAACTGTCGGGTACGCAGTTTTTAGTGCATTTATCCAATACTCCATAGAAACCGGCTCACTTATTCACAACATCTCGCTAAATGGAGATAATCTATTCAACAAAGAATATAGAAATCACTTATCCAGAGTAAAAGTAATAATGCCCGAGGCTGGAATAAATTTTAAACTAAGCTACAGATTGTATTTTTGATAATTAGAATTAAATATTATCTTTGGCCTTCAAATTTTCAGCTTTGGAGAGATGGGTGAGTGGCTGAAACCAACGGTTTGCTAAACCGTCGTAGGGGTTAAACTCTACCGCGAGTTCGAATCTCGCTCTCTCCGCAAAAGCTTCCAAATCTACTGGAAGCTTTTTCTTTTTATGCTTACTCACACTTAAAAATATAGACTTAGTAAATATCATTATGGTTATGGTTATACTTTAACTTCAGACTAAAATGATAGACTTATAGAACATAATCTTGGCAAATCCAGATTTACAAAAAATATTTCTCCCGGAGGTAGTTTATTTTGAAGAATTCCCAACTTTTTCTGAAGCAATTAAACCCGAAAAATATTTTTAAAATTTATTTGGTTAAAATTGGCTTAAAGAACAAAATTTTATTTAATCATTTGGTTGAAATCAATCCCAACAGTGATAGGCCGGTTTAAGACAAAACGTTCTCAGTGGAAAGGAAGTAAAGTAAACTATAACTGATAAATATTTATCCCTATATATCGAAAAATTTAATATTCCTATATACTCTTATCTATTCACCTCTCTAGTGGATTAAATAAATTATGATTTAGTTTTTACTTTCATTACATAATCTCTGAATTCAGAAATTACTTCATTAAAATCCCTTGAATAAACTTTTTTAAACTGACTTTCATTATCATTTTCATCCAAGAGTGCTTTAATATATTTTATAAATTTTTCTTTACCATAGGTTTTAACTAAATAATCGACAATGCAACCGAATTCTGAGTAGATGAAGGCAATTTTATATTTAACATTGATATTTACCTCATCTTCCTTACTAGTTTTATAATATTCTGGTGGCATAAAATTACCATCTCTGATCGCCTTGTACGTGTCTTCGATATTTGGATAAAAGGAAGTCCCCATTTGATTTACACTGTACATAGCTAATCCTTCAAGCAACCAGCTTGGATATCGAAACTCACCAGGAAAACCAGTATAGTTATATATCAGTATATGTGATAATTCGTGCTTGATATATATTTCTAATGAAATAACACCTTGTTTATCTTCCTCTATTGCCCAAGGAGAGATGATAAGTGCTCCACTTGAGAAAGCACAAAATCTTGCCTTTGATAATGATCGCTGATGATAACTCTTATCATCCTTAAAGATGAATATTTTAGGTTTATTTTTAAACTTTAGTTCGTGAAATAATTCAACAGATTTCGTAAGGGTATCTAGCCTGGTGAACTCATTAAATTTAGCTCCTTGTTGGACATAAATAATTGTATTATTTAATTCGTGTTCATCAAAGCCTAATAATATTGGAGAATAAGGAAATAATTTTCCCCAAAGCAACATATAGATGAGTGTGCAAAAAAATATCGCAATTAGTGTGAACGCAAAATATTTTAACTTCTTCTTCATTTTATTATCTATTAACCTGAAAAAATTCGCTTAACCCTTAACCAACAATACGGAAGATGAATATTTCCATATCCTCTTGCCTGCCCTTCACTAAAGGATTAAAGAGGTTTGCCACATAAATTAATTTTGTTTTGTTAAAGAAATTATTCTTTTTCTATTATGTATTGTATCGTTCTGTTTTAGAACTAATTCATCACCATTATTTGATAATTCAAAACTACCATTGAGTATAAGTGTTGCATCAAAATTAGTGGTATGAATTGCTGTATCCGTTAACATAATAGAGTTACCATTTAAACTGAAATTACCTGCACCTGTTGGTGGTAAATATAATTGTTCCGGAACAACAGAATAACTATTGTCTGAAAAGTTAAAGATGACATTACCGCTTTGAGGTTGCCCATTAGATTCGATAATGGTAAATATCCCGCCATAATTACCATTTTCAAGAGAGAAATTTGTATCAGACTCATCACAGCCAAAAAAAAGAAAAGCTAAAAGTAAAAATGTTGTCTTTTTCATAACAATACCTCTTGGCTCAATTAAAAATTGTTTAGCTAAATTAGCACCCATACAACGAAAGAGAAAAACTCTAAAGACTTTTTCATTTTTTTAACGTATAAAAACGTTTACACCCAGACCGATTGAAAGTGATTGTTTTGATACATTTAAATCACTATAGAACGCACTATATTCATCGGGAAACTTAGAATTAATAAATGTATAATTTATGATCGTTTCTAATGCTACATCTTCAGTAAGAAAATAATCAACACCCAGACTAAGGATTAGGTTATTATTAATTATGTCATCGTTTGAGTATATAGCATTTTCCGTAACATATGAATATCCAATTCCGGCAAATGGTTTGATACGATCAAAATTTAAATAATACCTAACAGAAGGACCGATACCCCAACTAGAATTATTATTGCCAAAGAATGAATTATTTTGATAGTTAAGCATAAGTCCCAGAGATAAATTATCCATTACAAAGAAATCAAATCTTGGATCGAAAATAAAAGTTGAATAATCCATGTCAGAGGATTCTTCATAGTTGGATGTATAAGAAATAGTTCCATTAATACTGAATGTTGATTGTTTTAGTTCAGATTGGCCAAAGGTAAAAATTGAAAGCAAAAATAATCCGAGGAATATCACAAATAAATTTTTCATTTAATTAACCCTTTCTACTTTGTTGAACAATCTACCGATCAAATAGACTATCCTTCTCTTATAAATAATGAACTGAATAATGTGTGAAGATGCATAAGTACGTTTAATATCCTTTTATTACTGTTACTATTAAACTATTAGAAAACAGCCAATGCACAGTTTTGTTCAAAAGCAGAATAGTTTAGTATTAAAAGATTTATAAAAATCCGGTATTGCTAATCGTGCGCTCCCCGAGCCTGAAAAGATGAAAAGGGATATGTGTCTATTGGTATAGCTTAGTTTAATTATTTAAGCAGTTGAAACTTAATGCAATCAAAAGTTTTAGTCAATGGATTAATCTTAATTCCAATACAAGAGGCTGATTATTATACCCAGATAATATTAAAAACAATTTCAAAAAATTAGGAGGGATTAGTTTCTCTTTGAAAAAAAATTCCTGAACAAAGTTTACGCTGAATAAGCTGGAATTTTTTAAGTGATGCCGGGTTGATACATAAAATAATTAAAAAGGACTTTACATTTAAGAATATCTGTTATCCACTCAATAATCTTAATCGCAGATTATTAAAATCTTCCATAAGAGCACAAAAAAATGGACCTTATGCTGTATCAGTTAAAGTAAATTGATAAAATTTCGATTATATGATAATGTATTTTATGTCTTTTATATACGATTTAATATCTAGATAAGTTTTTATATGAATAGAAATGATTTTGAGAAAAGATCAACCATCGTTTTAAAACTGTTATTTGTTTTTCTGGTTATTTGCGGAGCCTTCTATATACGCTATACCTGGATTAATGAAGAAACCACTTTATCAAAAAATGTAATGGTGATTGCAAGAACTACCGCAGATTTATTGCCAAGCACATATATAAAAAGTCTTGAAGTGGCAGCAACCGATACGTCTAAACCAGAATATGTTTCGCTCAAAAAACACTTATCAAGTATAGTACTCAATAATCCGGATGCCAAATTTGCTTATATCTATTGCGAAAGAAATGGCAAAATATTTTTTATCGCGGATTCTGAACCAATAAATTCTAAAGATTATTCTCCGCCCGGACAGGAATACACAGAAGCTAAGCTTATTGATAAAAAACCTTTTGTAGATGGGAAGGAATTAATTACACCTGCCGAATCAGATCGTTGGGGCACCTGGATTAGCACACTAATTCCAATTAAAGATGACTCAACGGGCAAAACCATAGCTGTATTTGGTATAGATTACGATATAGCTGAATGGAATAAATCAATACTCTCGCACACAATTGAGGCAATTCTACTAACAGTTACCCTTCTATTAGTTTTCGTTTTCTTAGTGAACACGAGAGCAAAGAATAAGTTACTTAGTGATGATATCCTTATGCGCAAACATCTTGAAAAGGAACTAAAAGAAAGTGTAACGAGATTTAAGACTATGTTTAACACCCACAGTGCAATTTTAGTCTTAATTGATCCGACAACTAGTGAGATAGTTGATGTAAATCAATCAGCCGCACAATTCTATGGTTATTCTGTTGATGAATTAAAACGAAAATCACTAAAAAATATAATTTCTACCACAAATAATGAAATAGTTAATCAGATGGAGTTGGCATCCGGAGAGAAGGAAAGCTGTTTTATTTTTTCACAGATAATATCTAATGGAGAAACCCGAATCGTAGAAGTTCATTCATCTCCAATTGAAATTGAAAACCGGATGCTTATATTTTTAGTAATCCATGACATTACAGAACGCAAAACGACTGAAGAAAAATTACAGAACGAACAACTGCTTTTAAGAACTGTTATCGATAATATTCCTGATTCAATTTACGTTAAGGATCTAGCTTGCCGAAAAACACTGGTTAATCGCACAGAACTAATGTACACAGGGGTAAATTCAGAAGATGAAATACTAGGGAAAGATGATTTTGCGTTTTATCCGAAAGAAATGGCAGATGGTTTTTTTGCTGATGATCAATTTGTTATTCAAACAGGAACACAAATTATAAATCGGGAAGAATATATAATTGATAGTCATGGAAATAAGCGCTGGTTACTTACTTCAAAAATCCCTTTACAGGATAAGGATGATAGTATTATTGGATTAGTTGGTATAGGCCACGATATAACTGAGAGGAAGTTTATTGAAGAGGCGCTTATGCAGAGCAACTTACGTTTTACGCAGCTATCCGAAAATGCTTCTGAATGGATTTGGGAGGTTGATAACGAAGGATTATACACTTATGTTAATCCAATAGTCAAAGAAGTAATGGGTTATGATCCCGAAGAGATTATTGGTAAAAAATATTTTTATGAATTCTTTGCGGAGAAAGATAAAGAGCAATTGACTAAACAAGCATTCGATACTTTTAAAAGACAAGTAAAATTCAAAGACTATATAAATACAAACAAACATAAAGATGGCAGAGAAATTATTCTTTCTACAAGCGGGGTACCAGTATATAATGCTGAAAATAAAATGATTGGTTATAGAGGTATTGATGTTGATATCACTAAGCGTAAGAGAGATGAAGAGGAGATTAAATTAAAAAACGAGGAGCTCAATAAAATAAATTCTGAAAAGGATAAATTTTTCTCCATTATCGCACACGATTTGAGAAGTCCGCTAAATGGTTTTGTAAATTTAACAGAATTAATGTCTTTAAGAACCTCAGAATTTACGACTGAAGAAATTACCAAATACTCAAAGTTACTTCACAATTCAGGTTTAAATCTTTCAAATCTTTTAGATAATCTGCTTAAATGGTCTATGATGCAACGAGGAACTCTTGCCTGCAGACTACAGAACTTAAACATAAATACATTAATTCAGGATAATATAGATTCAATTTCTACTAAAGCTCTACAAAAGGAAATAGAAATTCGTTATTTATCGAACACTTCAATTTGTGTTCTTGCCGATAAAAATATGACTGATACAGTTTTGCGTAATCTTCTCACAAACGCTGTTAAGTTTACTTATCGCGGCGGTAAAATAGATATATCTTTCTTTGAGCTCAACGAATCAACCATCCAATTATCAATTAGGGATAATGGTGTTGGAATATCTGAGAGTGATATAAAGCGGTTGTTCCTTGTTAATGAAAAAGTTTCAAGTTTAGGAACGGAAGATGAACCTAGCTCTGGTTTAGGTTTATTGCTATGTAAGGAATTTATAGAAAAACAAAACGGACAAATATGGGTGGAGAGTGAAATAGGAAAAGGGAGTGTTTTTAGTTTTACTCTTCAGAAAATTACTGAACCAACAAATTCCAATAAAAACGTAGTGTAACGTCACAAAAACGCTCTGTAACATCGCAAAAATGAAATGTAAGCAAGCAAAAACACTCTGCATCACGACAAAAATGTCCAGTACGCCCACAAAAACAAAATGTAACCTTTAAAAAACGGGTTGCAATTGGACAAAAATGGCGAACACTGCTCCAAAAACCAATTGTAACCTCTCAAAAATGAAATGTAAGTTCATAAAAATAGAATGTAACATAGTAAAAACACGCTGTCGCAACTCTAAAACACAATGTAAAACTCCAAAAATAATCTGCATTCCCCTCTCCTTAGCAATGAGAGGGTTAAGGGGTTAGGTCAAAACTGCACAAATAAATAACACAAATAAAAAAAACATCACCAAGTATTCTCTTCACCTGTCGTTAGGACTTATATCGCTATTTGCGAAAAAAGTCCTCTGGATTGCAAGATTTTTACTAACACCCTTATCCTTTAATAATTATTTTAGCACATTAGATAAATAATTTATTCTAATGCGATTTTTCCCGAAATTTTTAATCTCACATCAATTTATTGTATTCACTTCTTACCAGCATTAGAATCAGAATTTACTTATCTGTTTAATTAACTAAATTTTCATTTAAGGAGGCAACTTTATGAAAACAAAAAATTCTTTTCCCCTTCCTGCATCTTTTTTCAAACCGATTTTTTCGATATTCCACACAGGCTAAACTATCAGATCGCGTATTAGTTATAAAGTAAGAATCTGAAGGCTGGGAGATAATCTCTATATGTTTCTCAAAAAATTATAGTTAAACCAAAATAACAAAGGTAATACAATGAATAAAAAAATAATTATAATGTTACAAATTGCAATGGTAATGTTTTTATTAATTTCACAATTCAGTTGTTCAGGTAAAGAAGAAAAAAAAGATTTGTCTAAAGAAGAAATGATAGCACTAGGAAAGTATATTGTAACCACAAGCGGCTGCGATGATTGTCACACACCAAAAATTTTCACAGAATTTGGTCCGGTATTCGATACAACAAGACGATTTTCAGGATTTCCGGAAGGAGAAAAATTACCAGCTTACGATGTTAAATATGCTGCACCTGGTAATTGGTATTCAGCAGAAAAAAATCTCACCGCTTGGGTTGGGCCTTGGGGTATTTCATATGCTTCAAACTTAACACCCGATAATGCAACTGGTATAGGAACACTAACAGAAGAAATGTTTATAAAATGTATTAGAGAAGGTAAATATATGGGAGTTGGTAGGCCATTACTTCCTCCTATGCCTTGGCAAGTTTATGGCCAAAAGACAGATCAGGATTTAAAAGCTATGTACGCTTATTTTCATTCACTTGAACCCATTAAGAATCAGGTGCCTCAGCCAACACCCCCAGATAAGATGATGGAAATATTAGCTGGTAAATAATTATAAATAAAAAACTATATGCATCAGGAGGCACAATGTATTTGATAAGAGATGTATTCAAATGTAAGCCTGGAATGGCTAAAGAATTAGTTAAAAAGTTCAAGCAAACAATACCATTCATGGAGGCGCAGCAATTTAATAATGTTAAAATAATGACTGATGTGGTTTCAAATTATTGGACTGTAGTTCTTGAAGGAGAAGTTAACAGCTTGGCAGAATTTGAGAATCACAAGGGATTCACTTCACAGCCACAAGTCAAAGAAATAATGGCCGGCTATATGGATTTGGTTGACTCGGGATGCAGAGAGATTTTTAAGATTGAATGAAGGGTTTGTGCCTATTGTTATTAGATGTTAAAGAGTGATTTCATTTAATAATCTTAGGAATAATCTTGATTTGTTGAGGATCCTAGGTAAAAATATTATTAGCCAGTTCATTTAACTTATGTAAATAAATAAGTCAATAATTCTATAAAACCCTGATGCTTCAGTATCCGGGTTTTATAACTTTTAAAATAAAATCTATACTACTTGTGTTTATCAGCAAAATAACTCCTGGCAAAATCTAATAATCGCCAGTAAGGGGGATTGTAGTTATTTGTATTTCGAAAATTATTTGCTTTGGTTTGTACAAATAATTTAATCTCGCCGTGTAAATTCTTAAAGACTTCGTGACGTAAAGCCGAAGAGGAAGTCATCCCTTCCGGAATAGGGCCAGCGATATTAAACTGATTTAGAATACTACTGTAAAGTTTTAATACTTTTACTATCGGAAGTTTGAACCAATCCGCAGTTATCTCGTTTCCTTCTTCACTCCATTCAAGTATCGCATCAACAACAGCATTATCCATATGATCTTTGTAAAGAGTTTCTACGTCTCTCCATTCTGCAACAACAGAAAGTTGTGGATCGTATTCAAGATCAGATGGTTCCTGTGTTTCAAAATTTTTCACACCAAATCCAGCTAGTATTTTGGCAGTACCGATTGAAGATATTGTTGATTTCCCCATCCACAAATCAACACCTAAGTTTTTGTACTCTGAGGATGCTACTTCCGAACAGAATAATTTGTTCTGATTTTTATAATCCATCTCAAAATCATAAGAAATGTGTTCACTTAATGCCCTTTTAAGCGAAGCAGTTGCGGCTTTATGGGGCAGCATTGGGTCTTCAATTATTTTGGGTAGATCACTACGAAGTCTTAATATCATAACTCGTAATTTTTTATCATTCATATACTCTTCAAGAGATGCAATTGCTACTCCAACTTCAATATGCGCTTCGATAATCGATGCCACTTTTGTTTTGGGATCTACGTACACAAGCGCAACGTGTGAAAAGTTACCAGGATAATCACTACCACGTGATATTAATGCGGAAGTTGGAGCACCGCCACGTGAAAGCAAAATATCACCGCTGTGAATTTTTACTCCAAGAAATGTTGTAAATGGAGTAATCGAACTTTCATCATTTTCAAGAGTAAGATTTGGAATTCTTTTACTATCTGATTGAAGAATAATTTCTTCAACTGCTGCTCTACTTCCGTATATTAACTTATATAGTGCATTTCTTACTATAAGTTCATTCGGATTCCAGTTTATAGATTTTTCTTTTATAATTCTTCTAAGTTGACTGTTTAGTTTAAGATATCTTTCAGAAAAGTCGGGGCAAGCACCAATTAGTGGAGCGGTTTGAAACACAATACTCAATAAACTATCTAATATTTTATCTTCAGGTTTTAGATTTTCATCTTCTACAAATCTTAAAATATTTGAAAAATCTATCAGTTTCTCCCCTAAATGATCCTTTGTATTATTGCAACCATTTTTTTTTGCATTTGTAAATGTTATTTCGAGCGATTGCCAAAGTGAATCCTTATTCCATACAAATTGAGTGTGCTTTGCAACTTCAATTTTATCCTGTTGAGATTCAGGAATTAATAAAATCAAATAAACTAATATCACTGCTATGGCTGCAAGTTTTAATTTTTTCATCAATACATTCTTATAGAGTTAGTACAATTCGATTACTCATTAATTGATTAATTGTATGTAAGTGAAATATATTTAGCACTTTTGATTGTAACAACTTCGAGATTATAAGCAGAGCTAATTTAAAATTGATATTACAAATTTAATTGATGACTTACATTTAATATTATCTGAATCTCTTCCAACAATGTTGGTTTTTGGTAAATAAAAGTTTGTATCAATTCTTATTTAGAAGATTATTGTGAAGTTGTTAACGTTTAAGGATTAACCCCAGTCTATAAGTTAGATCTGGCCCTGATGCTTCGGTATCAGGGTTTTTTATTTTTAATATTTTAAATTATTGAAGAATCTTAACTTTTGTACAACAATCTA
>CALLZX010000003.1 GCA_937858935.1 uncultured Ignavibacteriales bacterium
ATGTCAGAATTATTATACAATTCAATCCATTCAGGTTCGCCGCCAAAAGGTGCAAACATAATTTCATTTACAACAATAGTTTGATTTGGAAAACCCGGCTCAATGTCTTTGTAAAATGAATTGTTAGTTGTGTCCTGATCTTGTTCGAAGAAAACTTTTACATAAAATGCTTTTTTATTCAATAAATTCATTATCGCATAATTGAATATATATGCGGCAGAATCAAGCGAAGCAAGATTTAGATTTGAAATAGTTTCAATAAAAGTATCTGGAATAGAATCAAGATTTGTGTATTCATATAGATCAATTGAAAACGCTGCTGAATTCTTCCCAACATTTTTTACAAAAGCGGAAACACTTACAGTTTCTCCAACAAGAGGAAACTTTGGAGCGAATACAATATCATGAGCGAGCAAATCAAAATCTTTTTGCGTAACAGAATTGTAAGTGCCCGGTGTTGCATTAAAAATACCTTCGGAAGTTCTCCAATTTGAGGAATCAATTGAGGGAGAATTTACATTAACTCTTTCTAAAGATTTATTATTACTGCCGCCCCACGCTGATGAATAAAAAAGTGAATCAATAACACGATTCAGAGAATCAAGCATAATCAACTTATCATCATTATTATTTAATGTTGGAAATGAACTTATAACATAATTCGAATTTATGTTATAGTAATTAAATATTAATGAATCCTTTGTAACGATAAAGAATTCGTTGGGATTTAGAATTGTTGATTGAGAGATTATTTTTATTGTATCTGCTGCATCTGCAATTTGATAATTCTTAAGATCAATAACTTTATTGCTGCGATTGTAAATCTCAATCCACTCAGGCTGCGGAGAAGTCGGTGCATACATAATTTCATTTATCACAATATCGTTACGCACTTCGTTGATTGATACTCCGGTAATCGTCTTAAAGGCAATGTTGTTTGTTGAATCATTATCGGGAATAACATCAACAAGAGCCATGAATAAGTTATTACCTGTTACAAAATCACTTGTTGTAAAATTAAAACTCAAGCTGTCATTTGTGGTTAAGTTTAACCCTTGTTGAGTTGAAATCAACTCAGGAAGCTGAGCAACTGAATCAGCATTTGAATCAAGATATAGATTAAGATTAAAGTTTGAAGAAGTGTTTAATCCAATATTTTTAACCACAATATTAAACTGAATTTCTTCTCCAATAATTCCAAAATCATTTTCACTTTTTAAGGATGTAACTGTTAAATCATAATCTTTAGGTGTAATTGAGTTTATTTTTCCTGGTGTCGCTTTATCCAAACTAATTGAACTACTCCAATTTGTTGAATTGTTGCTTAAAGCATCAACAGAAATTCGTTCTAAAGATTTACCATTGTTGTTTCCGCCCCATGTTGGCAAATAAGAGACTGAATCAATGTGAATGTTATTAAAATCTTTTAACACAATATTATCGCCTGTGTTATTCAAAGCAGGAATATTTGTTATGAGTATTGGCGAGGCTACGTTGTAAAAATTAAGTATCGATGAATCACTTGAAATTACCAGGAAAGAATACGCATCAATAAATTTTTCCTCGTTTGTAACTGTAATTGTTGTTGAAGCATCAGAAAATTTCCAGTTTTTAAGATTGATCGAATTAGAAGTTCTGTTAAATATCTCAATCCATTCAGGTTCACCGGAAGGTGGTGCATACATTATTTCGTTGATTACAATATCATTAAAATTATTTCCCGGCGGAGAAACTGTAAAATGTCTAATCAAAACATTGTTTGTGGAATTCTGATCTTCCGCAAAATTAACTCGTGCAATTATTTGATAAAGATCAGCAGGAAGTGAGTTTAGAAAGGTTGAGGCAGTTACAGAATCATTAGAAGCAAGATTTGAATAGGACTGATTAAAAATTCTTTCACTTACATCTGCGATTGAATCTTTATTTATATCATTAAAAATTTCTAAGGAATAATTGGCTGCAATTAGAATCCCATTATTTATTACTTTTGATGTGATTGTTACATCGTTACCAGCGATTGGATTTAGAGGTGAAAAAGTAATTGAACTTAATAGAAGATCATAATTAGTGGGTGTAACTGAATTTGTAAATCCCGGTGTACCATTTGTTACTAGCGAGTTTGCCCAATTTGTTTGTAATGAATCACGATTTAGTATTTTTTTCTCATCAGATATGGCAGTTGAGTTATTGGCAGAATAGAAATAATAATCAACACTATCACTAACTGCATTCAATAACCACAAAGGTCTGCTTGTAGTGTTTGCCATTCCTGATGCACCGAAAGAGTTATCTGCAATCTTTAGTATTAAAGCATTTGCCGGAACAAGACCATTATAAATTCCGGTTGCAATGTCGTAATCATTTTCAAAAATAATTGCATAAGAATTTGGTAGAATTATCGTTCCAAATCCTGCATCTATAATTTGATCGGCAGTTGAAGTATAATATTTAATGTTAAAACCATTTAGATCTATAGCCTGTGAACTAAGATTATAAATTTCTACAAATTCATTATTTCCCGAAGTTGGAGAGAACATTACTTCAGAGAAAATCAGCAGAGTATCAGTTTGCGCATAAGACAAATTAATTAATAAAAATAAAAGGAATGAAATATTTTTAATCATTCTTATCTCAATTAAATATTAAAGTTGTTAAATCTTATTTACTATTTCTTATTGTTTTGAAGGAGGTTCTTTAGAAGCTATTGCTTCAAACCATTTTGTGGGCATCATTCTTAAAATTTTTGCCCCAATTGTCGTTTGCCATGGAAACTCAATTATTCTTTTATCTTTTCTTAATCCATCTAAAATAATTTTACTGCCTTCCTCAACACTCATTAAATATGGCATCTTAAAATTATTTTTATCTGTCATCGGTGTCTTAATAAAACCCGGTTTTATAGTTATAACTTTTATGTTATACTTTTTAAGTTCGATTCGTAAACTTTCCAGAATTATTGTTAGTGCGGCTTTGCTGGCTGAATAGAACCCACTTCTAGGAAAACCTTTTCCGTCACCTAAACTTGATATCCCAACAATTACTCCTCGTTTTTCAGAAATAAAATCCGGTAAAAGCTGTTCGATAAAATATATTGTACCAAGGACATTTGTGTTAAAAGTTTTTTCTGCGTCCACAGAACTATAATTCAATGCACTTGATGTGTAACCAACACCTGAGTTAAGAATTGCAATATCAACCTTACCAAAATCTTTTTTGATTTGCGAAAATGATTCAGCAACTTCGTTTTTCAGTGTAACATCGCATTTATAATATTTTACTTTTGTTATACTTGTTAATTTTTCAGTCAGAGAAACTAATAAATCAGTTCTTCGAGATAGAAGTGCGAGTTGTGCTCCCTCATTAGCAAGATCTTTTGCGAGTTGATAACCGATACCTGATGAAGCTCCGGTAATCAAAACAACTGAGTTTTTGAAATCCATAAAAAATTCCAGAATTGGTATGTGGCAAATAATCGATTTGGGGGATTAAAAACAACTAAAAGGTAAGAAAAATTTACAGGTATGGTAAGAAGAATTAAATAAAATTAAAAATCAAGTTGCTATAAAAAGAATTTTTACCGTATATTTTGGCACAATAATAGCAAAAATTATTCCAATGCCATCAGACAAAATATTTGCAATAAATGACGTTTTAGTCCGGGACGAGATAGTAGAAATTCCCTTTTCCTGCGATTTAAAAAAATGTAAAGGTGCTTGCTGTACTTTAGAGAGCGAGCTTGGTGCGCCTGTTACTAAAAAGGAAATTGAAGAAATAGAAAATATTTTGCCAATTGTAAAAAGTTATTTAGCACAAACCAATATAGATGAAATTGAAGAAAAAGGTTTTTATGAAATGAAAGACGGCGAGTTGATGATTACAAGTGTTAATAATCATGATTGCGTTTTTTCATTTTGGGATAATGATATTGCAAAGTGTGCAATAGAACGTGCTCACTTTGATGGAAAAGTTGAATTTAGAAAACCTATTTCCTGTCATCTTTTTCCTATTAGGGTTACAGATTTTAGCGGCGATGTTTTACGATATGAAAGATTTAGTGAATGTACGCCGGCATTAGAAAAGGGAAAAGCTGATAACACAATAATAGCAGAGTTCTGTAAAGATTCTTTAATAAGATTATACGGGGAAGATTGGTACAATAAACTTATGAATTATTCAGGTAGATAATATGCTTTCACTCAGTCAAAGACTTTCGCAAACTCAAAAACTTTCACCGCAGCAGATTCAATATCAAAAGCTTCTGCAGTTAAACACTCTTGCTCTTGAGCAGAGAATTAAAACTGAATTAGAAATGAATCCTGTTCTTGAGGAAGAAATGGAAATGACTTTAGATCAGGATGATAAGGAAAAGGATTCTGATTCTGAAAGTGAAAAAGAAGAAGAGTTTTCAGATAAGGATAATGAGGAATTTGATCTTGAAGATTATTCCAATGATGATGATTTCGATCATGAAAAAATAAACCGCAGTGCCGATGAAGAAATATACCAGCCTTTAGCACCTCAAAGAGAATCTCTGAGTGAGCATTTAACTGACCA
Source organism: uncultured Ignavibacteriales bacterium (assembly GCA_937858935.1). Lineage (GTDB taxonomy): Bacteria > Bacteroidota > Ignavibacteria > Ignavibacteriales > Ignavibacteriaceae > IGN3. The sequence goes on from CALLZX010000003.1 coordinate 4,555, forward strand.
ATTAAGATTACTTAATCTCGAAGAAAATCTTTTTATCCTTGGTGAAGAAATTATCGGCAACCTTGATGAAGATGGATATTTAAAACGCGATCTTTCAGAAATTTTAAATGAACTTGATATGTTTGAGCATATTAAAATTGAAGCTCAATCCGGTGAAGATCTTTTAAAACGAATTCAAAAATTTGAGCCAATTGGTATTGCCTGCAGAAGTTTGCAGGAATGTTTAATAGTGCAGCTTCGTGAAAGTAAATCTGATCCGTACACAAAATTTCTTGCAATAAAACTTTTAGAAGAACACTACGATGAGTTTACTAAACGCAGATTTGATCTTATAAAACATCGAATGAATTTTACTGATGAAAGTCTGCGCGACACTGTGGCTTTGATTCAGAGCATGAATCCTAAACCCGGTGAAGGAAATATTTCTTCTATGGAGAGTAACCAGGTAACACCTGATTTTCTTGTGGAAAAAGTTGATGAGAATTGGATTATAACTCTAAATGATAGAAGTATGCCTTCGGTAACGATAAGCAAACATTATCTGGAGATGATTGATTCTAATAAACGCGGCAAGAAAAATCCACGCGAAAAAGAAACATACAAATTCTTAAGAGAAAAATTTGAATCTGCAAAGTGGTTTATAGCTTGCATTCAACAACGCCGGGAAACATTGATGAAAATTATGCGCGCTATTTTAGAAAGACAATATGAGTTTTTTGAAAAAGGACCAAAACTTTTAAAACCAATGATTTATAAAGACATTGCTGAAGAAATTCAAATGGATATTTCAACAATCAGTCGGGTTGTAAATGGCAAGTATGTTCAAAGTCCTATGGGCATACATGAATTAAAATATTTTTTTAGCGAAGGCTTATCAACTGATTCCGGTGAAGAAGTTTCCAACAAACACATCCGCGAAAGATTAAAAGAGATTATTGAAGAAGAAGATAAAAAAGCACCACACAGTGATGACAGACTTGCAGAACTTTTAAACGCAGAAGGTATTCATATTGCAAGAAGAACCGTTGCAAAATATCGTGAACAACTAAAACTACCTGTAGCACGTTTGCGTAAACAAATGATGTAAATGAATTATGTTATTGATGTACTAATTTTAGTTTTCCTTTTTGCTCTGTATGGCTTTATTCATTCCGTTGTTGCCTCAGAAAAAGTAAAAGTATTCTTTAAAAAAACATTTGGCAAAATAATCGCTTTCTATCGTTTAGGCTATAATGTTTTTGCGTTGGTTGGATTATATTTTATTTGGGAATTGGCGCCTCATCCATCATTACAAATCTATAAACTCCCATCACCTTACGATTATCTAGTATTGATTCCACAATTTGTTTCTCTTGTAGGAATGATATGGTGTTTCAAATATATCTGCTTCAAAGAGTTTATTGGATTGAATCAGATTGACCGTTATTTACGTAATGAATATTCTGATAATGAGCTTGATGAAAACTATACATTACGAATTGAAGGCCCGTACAAATACAGCAGACATCCAATTTATTTTTTCTCGATTATTTTTTTATTGTTTAGAGCTGAGATGAGCTTGTTTTATCTCACAATGTTCATTTCGTTTACGGCATATTTTTACATCGGTTCGTACTATGAGGAAAAGAAAATGGTTAGATTGTTTGGTGATGTTTATGAAGATTATCAACAAAAAGTACCAAGAATATTTCC
>CALLZX010000004.1 GCA_937858935.1 uncultured Ignavibacteriales bacterium
CGTTGTATCAACTAAATAAATATTGGGAGTACTTTATTTACATTCAGCATATTCCCGTTATACTTTTATTTTTGTATGAAACTAAAAAAGGCTACGGTTTTGGATTTTTTAATATGAGTGAAGAACATTACGTTAGCAGTAATAAAAAGAATGGTTTATGAAATTTTTAGCTATATTATTCTTTGTTAGTGCCTCACTACTTTTGTTTAACAATTGTGATAGCACCGAACCTGTTGATGAACTTAAACCCGGAAGACGTGATTATACCTGGACTGTAGATACCTTACCTGGTTTAAACAACCCAAGGTTTAGAATGTGGGGTAATTCGCCTACTGATATTTGGGCAACAACTATGAGTAGTTGGGAAAATTCAATATCTCATTTTAACGGAACAAGTTGGCAATCCTATGGAATTTCAGATCTTACTAATGCTCACGCAATTTTTGGTTTTTCGGGTTCTGAAGTGTTTATTGGAACAGGTGATAGAGGTAGGATATGGAAATTTGATGGAACAAACTGGAATATATTTGCAGAACTAACTAAAGATGGGCAAACCTATCTGGTATTTGATAATATTTGGGGACAATCAAAAGATAATTTTTTTGCTTTGGGAGCTTATCCAGATCAATATGGTTTTAATAATAGTGTTATAGCACATTATTTAAATGGTAATTGGGAAATGTTAAATACAGAGGGTTTATATGGAATCGTTACTGATCTATATAAAAATAAGCCAGATAATAAAATTTATTTGCTTGTAAATGGTGGAACAAATTTTACAGACAGTACTAAGATCTATGAACTAACGCAAGGCAAATATAAGTTTTTATATGGAAACATCTGGACAAAAGGACTACAGGCTGATATTAGTCTTATTAATGATGAAGTAATTTTTATTATGGGCAGTCAAATTGCAAGAAGAGTTAACAATCAGTTTCAAAATATATTGAATGTCAGTAATCCTAATTTCTACCAAAGAATATGGGGCAGAAACACAAAAGATATTTTTATGCTTATGACTGATGGATTAGCTCACTACAATGGAAACGATGTTGAGTACTTATTCTATTTTAATCGAACTCCAAGTACACAAATATATGGCGCAGCACTTTTTGAAAAAGATGTGTTTTTTTTAGTTTATGAAGCACCAAGCGGTTTAAGTTTAGTCTATCACGGCAGATTAAATTAATAGCAGAAATACGGTGATTGTAAGAGCCATCATTTAATTATTTTCACTAAAACTAATCTTTTTTCTAGCTGTCACATCCAGCCCTGAAATATTGGTTGGCACACCGTGAAATTAAGCGGAAGTCACGGAATTGTCCGTGACTTCCCATTAAAATCACTAACCTATCGGAACATCAATAATTAAAAAGTTTGAATCTTCCTTCATTTCAATTTCGAAATCCATTACTTCAGAAATTCCTATTGCATCGCGCTTAAATAATTCTTCATCACCAACTTTTAAACTTCCATCTACAACTAATATGTAAGCACCATTTGCTGGATTGCTTATCTCATAATTTATTTTTTTACCTTTCTCAAAATTTCCAAGATGAATTTCTGCATCCTGATGAATATATAATGAGCCCTCTTTTTTCAATCCGGAAACTGCGGGAATAAGTTTATTCTTTCTTTCTGAAATAGGAAATGATTTTTGATCATATCTTGGTTTTATATTTTTTTCTTTTGGAAATATCCATAACTGAAAAAGTTTTACAACTTCTTTATCAGATGGATTAAATTCTGAGTGTGTAATTCCAGATCCTGCAGACATAACCTGCACTTCATCTTTATAAATAACCGATCCGGTACCCATACTGTCTTTATGTTCAAGTTGTCCTTCTAAAATCAAAGTAATTATTTCCATATTGTCGTGCGGATGAGTTCCAAATCCCATTGCAGGAACAACAGTATCATCATTAAGAACACGCAGCATTCCAAAATTCATCATTTTGGGATTATAATAATTTGCAAAGCTGAAGCTGTATTTTGTATCAAGCCAGCCGTAATTTGCCTTTCCTCTGTCTTCGGATCTATAAATTATCTTTTTCATCGGTGCCTCTTTTTGTCTATTTTTTTAATTACAATGTATGTCATAACACGCTTTTAGTCAAATATCCAGATCACATATCGTTAACAGAAATATTTTTGTGATATAGAATCTTTGCAAAAATTATCCTATATATGGTTAAAGACTTACCAAAATGATGAAAACCTTAATAAAAATTAGATACTCAAATTTTTCAGTGCTAATAATCTTCACAGTTATATGTTTAATTTCAATTAAAACATTGGCTCAGGATTATGTTGTTAAGCAAATTAAAATTGAAGACGGGTTATCCCAAAGTACAATTTTTGCTTCCTTACAGGATAGTAAAGGTTATATGTGGTTTGCCACACGCAGCGGATTGAACAGGTATGATGGCTATAAATTTCTTGTTTACTTTAATGATCCAAAAGATTCAACATCACTTTCTGATGACGGAACCAACTCGCTTTTTGAAAGTAAGGATGGTTCACTTTGGATCGGAACTATTTATGGCAACATAAATCGTTTTAACAGAAAAACAGAAACGTTTACTTATAAAAATATTTCTTCATTAATCAATCCAATTCCCGATCAGGCAGACGATTTTTTTGATTACCCTCTTTCCTTTTCAAGAAATCAAAGCACTACAATCACTTCTATTAAAGAAGATAAAGACGGTAATTTATGGATCGGCACCTGGGGAAAAGGAATTGTCCAGATTAACAAAAACATTAAAACAATAAATCACTTCTACTCAAATGGCAGTAATGATAATGGATTAAAGACCAACAGAATAATGGATTTGCATTTTGATGATGAAGGAAGATTGTGGGTTGCAACTTTCGGCGGCGGATTAACGAGGATTACAAAATCCACAATAAATAAAAAAGATGTTTTTACTTTTGAAAACCTACTACAAGGATTTAATGAATATTCATTATCTGATAATAAACTATTAAAGATCTTTGAAGATTCAGATAACAACATCTGGATCGGATCTTACTATGGTGGTTTGATTTTTATCCAGTCTGATCAAAGCAAGCTTCCATTTGGAATTGCAAAAATTGAATGTGAACGCTGTCCCCTTTCAGTAAACGAACAATCCAGAAACACTGTTATAGCTCTTACGGAAGATAAAAATAAGAATTTATGGATTGGTACATTTGGCGGTGGATTGATAAGATACAATAAAAAGAAAAATGAATCTTTGCATTTTTTTAATAATCCGCTTAATGAAAATTCTTTGGGCGATAATGATGTTCTTTCTCTATGTACAGATCGTTCCGGTATAATTTGGGCAGGCTCGCATCTTGGCGCGGGAGTTACCAAAATTCATCCAAATAATGCAAAATTCAATCTCATAAAACATGAATCCCGAAACCAGACTTCACTTAACGATAATGTTGTTTGGGCAATTTATAAAGACAAAGAAAACATTCTTTGGATTGGAACTTATAAAGGCGGAATAAATAGAATTGATCTTCAATCAAATAATTTTTCAAGTATTATCAAAACACAAAGCAGTAATTCAATAAGTGCAAATCATATCAGGGTGATAAAAGAAGACAGCTATGGTAATTTATGGATCGGTACTTATGATGGCGGTTTAAATATTATTAGTAAAAAAAGTAAACAAGCTAAGATTTATAAATATTCTCCTGCTGATGACAGAAGTATTGGTGCGAATCAGGTTCAAGATATTTTGTTCGAGTCTGACAGTGTATACTGGATAGCAACTTTTGGCGGCGGATTAAATAAAGTAGTTGTGTCAGGCAATCCGTTCAATCAGCAATTAAAGTTTAAACGATTTAATTCTAATAAAAATAATCAGCAATCTGTTAGTGATAATAGAATCTATAAACTGTATAAATCCCGAGATGGAGTTTTTTGGATTGGAACTTACGGCGGCGGACTAAATTCATTCGATCCGGAAACTGAGAAATTTAAACGATATCCCATCAACTCCGGAGAGGATGATAATTTCAACATCGAAAATCTCATGACCATTCATGAAGATTCCGATGGATTGCTGTGGCTTGGTTCATATGGCGGAAGTTTGACAAGTTTTGATCGAAAATCAGGAAAGTTTAAACGATATTCTTTTAGAGAAGGATTAACCAGCGGCGTTGTTTATGGAATATTAGAGGATAATTCAAAGAACCTCTGGATAAGTTCAGACAATGGAATATTTAAACTGAATCTTAGAACAAAAGCAATCAACCGTTATGATATTCAGGACGGACTTCAGAGTTTGGAATACAGTGGAGGTGCTTATTTTAAGGATGTCGATGGTAATTTATATTTTGGCGGGATAAATGGATTCAACTATTTTGATCCGAATAAAATTAAATCTAACACTTACATCCCTCCTGTAGTTGTAACATCCGTTAAAGTACTTAACGAACATGTTAAAGGCGAGCAAGAAGAAATAGTTCTTGATTACAAACAAAATTTCATCTCATTTGAATTTTCGTCCTTAGATTTTTCGGATCCGCAGGACAATCAATATTCTTACATATTGGAGGGGCTGCAAGATGAATGGCAGCTAACCGAATCTTCATCACGAACTGCAACCTACACCGATTTAAGGCCCGGCACTTATATTTTTAAAGTTCGTGGTTCCAATAGCGACGGCGTTTGGAGCGAGAGTTTTGCATCAATCAAAATTCAAATTCTTTATCCTTTCTGGGAAACATGGTGGTTTATTAGTTTGATGATAATTTTACTTGCTACAATTATTTACTATCTAGGATCGATGCGGACAAAAAACTTGCTTGCAATTGAAAAATTAAAATCTAAACTTGCGGCCGATTTGCATGACAATATAGGTTCGGGTTTAACTGAAATTTCTATTTTAAGTGAAGTTGCATCAAGAAATAATAGTTCAGAACAAAAAATATCCGGCGGTGAGCTAAACAAAATCAGCGATATCTCGCGACAGCTTGTTGATAATATGAGTGATATAGTTTGGGTAGTAAATCCAAGCCGCGATTCTTTACATGATTTGATACTTCGCTTAAAAGATAATTATAGTGATTTACTTAATTCTATGGGAATTTCTTTTAAAACAAAAAATCTTGAAAAACTTAAAGATGTAAAACTACCGATGGATGTAAAACAAAATCTTTATTTAATTTTTAAGGAAGCAGTAAATAATTCAATCAAACATAGCAGCTGTAAGCAGATTACACTTGAATCAAATTTAAGAAACGATGTTTTAGAGATTTCTTTAAGTGATGATGGGAACGGATTTGATGAATCTTTAATATCAAAAGGTAATGGATTAAAGAACATGGAAAACAGGGCTACTCAGATAAAAGGAAGAATTAAAATTAAATCATCTGCAAATGCCGGTACTTCAATCAGATTTATTGGCAAATCCGGTACAACCAGTAAACTTAAAGTGTTATTTAAAAAATGATTAACGTAGCTATAGTTGAAGATAACAATACAATTAGAGAAGGCCTCGCCCAATTAATCAATGGAACAGACGGTTATAAATGCATAGGTGCATTTGGTGATGTGGAATCTTTTTTACCCAAAGTCAATTCGCTGCCAATAAATGTTGTGCTTATGGATATTGGGTTACCTGGTATGAATGGAATTGAAGGAGCAAAATCTGCCGTGTTAAAAAATCCTGATCTAAGCATTCTGATGTTAACAGTTTATGAAGAAAGTGAATTTGTTTTTGATGCACTTTGTGCCGGTGCTTGCGGTTATCTGGTAAAAAAAACTCCGCCGGCAAGATTACTTGAAGCAATAAAAGATGCTAATGACGGCGGTTCACCTATGAGTTCCAGAATTGCACGTCAGGTGATAACGGCTTTTAAAGAAGGCAAAAGTATTACTCATCAAACTCAGAATTATGATCTAAGTGATAGAGAAATAAGCGTACTAAATCTTTTATCAGATGGATCTAACTATCAGGAAATTGCTGAGACACTATTTATAAGTGTTGATACAGTACGACATCACATCAGAAATATCTACAAAAAACTCCACGTTCATTCACAATCCGAAGCCGTTGCAAAAGCAATAAGAAAAAAAATTATTTAGAAATTGGTCATAACTACTAGGCTTCATTTCTAAGGAGCAAAGCGACTGAGAAATCTGAATTATTAAACCATAAGATTTCTCCCTTTGGTCGAAATTACATATAATTTTTTTTGATTCCCGCATAATTATGTAAGAATCCTGCTTTTCTAATCTATACTA
>CALLZX010000005.1 GCA_937858935.1 uncultured Ignavibacteriales bacterium
GTTGGAAGTTGTGTTTCTTCTTTAACATCAGTTAAAATTATATTGAATCGATTTGTCTCAGACCACGGACCAATCCCACCATCGTTTATTGTTCTAACTTTCCAGTAAAGATTATCAATATTAACAGAAAACCAATCATAAAAATTAAATGAAGATGTACTGACGATAGTATCGTGTATAACAGTGTTAAATAATGAATCGTTAGCTAATAAGAATCTATAACCAGTTGCAGTTATGGTGCTATCCCAATCCAAAACTAAGCCAATCATTGTGGGATTGATTAATGTTGAATCGTTTCCCGGATAAATTAAATTTGGAGCTGTTGTAGTTGCTTTATACATATCCCACACTTGCTGATTTGTGAGAGGAATATCATAAACTTTTAATTCATCAATGTTACCATTAAAGTTAGAAGATCCTTCCATAAATCTTCCGATACGCCAGTTTGTTCCAAGAGTGGTATTAGGTTCGGTTGATATTGTACCAGAGGCATCAAGTTTTCCATCGATAAAGAGTTTTGTTGTTCTTTCAGTTCCGCCTTCATAAACTCCGGTTACAAAATGCCAGGTTGAATCAATAAGATTTGTATTTCCGTACACCACTCCATATCCATAACCATTTCCTAACCCTAAAACATCAGTTATAAGAAAATGAAAATTTGTTGGTGCGGCTTGCTGAGTTCCGTAATGAAATATATTACTACCATATTGATTGTACTGGTAGTCTCTAATCCAGGCAGAAAAGGATCTTGGTGAATTTCCAACCGGCAAATTGTTACCCGGATTTATTCCTTCTACATAACTATCAACTGCATTAAGATAAACTGAGCTGTTATCATTTCCATATCTGTCTTTGCTAAAAGTTCCATTATAATTTATTCCATCATTATTGAAGTTGGTTGAATCATCAGTGTTGCCATCAAATGGCCAATATGCAACTAGACCATCTTCAAGCGGCGGATTGTAAGTTGTTGAATCATTGTATAATAAAATAATTTCTTCATCGCTAAGTTTTCTATTATAAATCCGAATATCATCAATAATATTAGCGCTAAAATAAGTATAGGTTCCTAATTGTGCTCCAATAGCCAGGTCAGCTGAAGAGGGATACAGATTTATTTGTGCAGGTCCTTCCTGGAATTGAATTGGTTTTAATACGCCATCAATATATAACGTTGGATTTGCGTCACCGTTTTTAATTACAGCTGCATAATGATGCCATTCATAATCACTAACGCCGGTTGTACCTCTCCATCCGCCATTGAAAAAGAAGTAATACATATTATTAAAATAATGCAAAGACAAACCATAATTTGAACTACCAGCAGTCCAATCGCCACCCTTTTCCAAAATCATATCTATGGTATTATATCTTGTTCTTTTTACCCAGGCAGATAAAGTAATTTCATCAGTAATTGTTATACTATTACTGTTAGCAATATTTATATAATCTGATGAACCATCAAACTGAAACGCACTGTTACTAACTCCAAAGCGGTCAGCAGAAAGATCTGCACCATTAACCACCCCATTATTATTATTACCGCTTTCATCATTTGCATTACCGTTAAAAGGTAAGAACAAAACCAAATCGGAGTAAGTATTATTGTATTCATCTAATATTTCAGAGTCACTTAAAGGACGGTTGTATATTTTTACTTCATCAACAGCGCC
>CALLZX010000006.1 GCA_937858935.1 uncultured Ignavibacteriales bacterium
TCTTAAGAAAATCTAATCATAACAATAAAACCAATCTAATATCATTTATTCGTACTTTTGTTTAGCATCATAAGCATTCATTAACCCGGTGCGATTTGTGCAATACAAATCCAAATGAAATCAAACTAACTTTATAGTACTTACTTAAGAAAACATATGAAACTATTTACAACAAGCTTTTACTTTTTATTACTGCTAAACATTAATGTTCTTACACAAACAGTACCCGTTGGCGCAGGTAGTTACAGCACAGTGCTTCCATCAGGCGCAGTTGGTCCGCAGTATTCTAACGGCAACATTGCAGTTCCAAAAGTATCATCAACATTTACAAAACCTCCGCAAACCTGTGATTACTGGAGCAGTTTAATTTATCCGTTTTACGGTGATCAATACTCCAATGTTATGTATGCTCATCCGCTAAACTACAAAGCAAAGAATAATGGATTGCAGTTAGGCTACACAACAACCCCCGTTTATGCTGCGCAGGATTATTTATTTCCGTTCTTAAAACAATTAACCGTTGGTGTTGCTGGATTAAATGCAGTAAAAACAGTTACTGATGATTACGGCGATTGGACTGTTACAGCACTTTGGGATGATGGAACCCGCACTATGAAAGCAACTCTGGGTCACGGACTTCCTTATGCTTTCTTCACCATCTCCGGAGGAAATGCAATCATCACTTGCAACGTGGCACCAACAATATGGTTTAATCAAAACGGAGTTCTCGGGATTACTGTAGAAGGCCGCCATTACGGAATCTTTGCTCCTGATAGTTCAGCGTGGTCCGGTACAACAACACTACAATCATCATTAAATAGTAAAAATTATTTTTCTGTTGCACTGCTTCCAGATAACAATTTAACAACATTAGAAACATATCGTAAACACGCATACGCATTTGTAACCGGCAGTATTGTTGAATGGAATTACGATGAAGCAGCAGCAAAACTAACTTCCGCATTTTCTTACACAACTGAATTAAAAGAATCCGGTAATGGAAATCTTAACGAAACACTAACAGCGTTGTATCGTCATCAATGGTTAAACACTTCTGCACCATTAACAACTTTCGAATACATTTCAGTTGCCGGAAAAATGAAAGTATTCGAAGGAAATCAATTTACAACAGAATTAACTTTTGAAGGAGTGCTGCCAGCTTTACCCGATGAAGGAGTTTATAATCCTGCAGATTTGCTTGCAATGGTAAATGATATTGCAACAGAAACTCTTCCATCAAGCGGCAATCTTGCAGGTACTTACTGGAATGGAAAATTAATTGCTCGCTTTGCACATCTAGTAAACATTGCAGATCAGCTTGGTGCAATTACTGCTCGCGATCATTTTCTGAATCAGATCAAAACCAGATTGGAAGATTGGTTTACCGCCGGCGGTTCACAAAGTTATGTTTACAATTCTACGTGGAAAACTTTAACAGGTTATCCGTCCGAGTTTGGTGCAGATAATCAAATCAATGATCATAATTTTCATGCTGGATATGCAATTATGGGCGCGGCAATAGTTGCGCAATATGATTCCGTTTGGGCTGCAAATGAAAACTGGGGCGGAATGGTTGAGCTTCTTATAAAAGATGGAAACAATTATGATCGTAACGATACAAGGTTTCCATTCCTGCGTGCTCTCGATCCATACGCAGGGCATTCGTGGGAATCCGGTCACGGAGATTTTGGTGATGGAAATAATGAAGAGTCCAGTTCTGAATCAATGAACTTTGCAACTGCTGTAATTTTGTGGGGATCAATAACAAAGCAAAATGATATTCGTGATCTGGGAATTTATCTTTACACAACTGAACGAAGTGCCATCGAACAATATTGGTTTGATATTGATGATGCAGTTTTTCCGGCTCCATATCCATACAAAGCATTAGGAATGGTTTGGGGTGGAAAAGGCGTGCATTCAACATGGTTTGGTGCCGATCCTGATTTTATTCACGGAATAAACATGCTTCCATTCAATGGCGGATCACTTTATCTTGGTCGCAATCCGGAATATGTGCAGGCAAATTATGATGAAGTGATTGATGAGCTGAACGGTACGCAGGCAACATGGAAAGATATTTTATGGCAGTATTTAGCTCTGTCCGATCCGGCATCTGCAATGTCTTTGTTCTTCGCTGATCCGAATTATGTTCCGGAAGATGGAGGAACAAAAGCACATACATATCATTGGCTCGGCAATTTAAAAAAGATGGGGCAGTTTGATATTTCAGTTACAGCTGATATTCCAACGTACTCAGTTTTAAAAAACAGTGCAGGAGAAAAAACATACATTGCATATAATCCTTTTTCAGATTCTATCACAGTTCATTTTTCTGATGGCTATTCAATGAACGTACTAGCGAGAGAACTGAAATCAGTTAACACTTCATCTGCAAATGCTAATGCACCGGTTGTAATTCTGGTAGCAGATAAAACATCGGGGAAAATTCCATTAACAATTAATTTTACAGGCAGCAGAAGTTTTGATAGGAATGGTTCACCGCTTTCATTCGAATGGAATTTTGGTGATGGAACAACCTCAACTGCAATTGATACAAGTCATCGCTTTACAATTCCTGGAACTTATAAAGTTATTCTTACTGTTACCAATCAATTGCAGCTTTCATCAAAAGATAGTTTAACAATTACGGTTAACGGAAACGGCACACCTTATTCCGGAACTCCCGTTTTAGTTCCGGCAACTATTCAGGCAGAAAATTTTGATAACGGTGGTGAAGGAGTTGCTTATCACGATGTTGATGCAAATAATATCGGGCTTGCATATCGCCCGAATGAAGGTGTTGATATTGAACCATCAAACGATCAGGGTTTTGATGTTTATTGGATGGTAGCAGGTGAGTGGCTTGAATACACAATCAATGTTCCTGCAGATACTTTGTATGATGTAATTCCATACGTTTCAACTGTTCCGGGTTTTGGGAATTTCCGCATCTTCATAAATAATGTTGATGTTAGCGGCAAAGTACAAGTGACGGGTACAGGAGGCTGGCAGTCGTGGCAGCCAAAAACAATTTCTAATGTACCCCTGCAAGCTGGCGTACAGATTTTAAGATTTGAAATCAATACCGATTATCCATCAGAAATTGGTAACTGGTTATTCAGTTTAAATTATATTAAAGTAAATCGCTCAGGCACTGTTGATGTTTCTGATAACAACTATATTCCACGTACTTATTCACTTGCACAGAATTACCCAAATCCATTTAATCCAACAACTACAATTAAATTCGATTTACCAATTGATGGATTAATTACTTTGGAGATATATGATATACTTGGAAGAAAAATCTCAACTCTAATAAATGAACAGAGACAAGCCGGAAGTTATGAACAGGTTTTTGATGCATCATCGCTATCAAGCGGAGTTTATGTTT
>CALLZX010000007.1 GCA_937858935.1 uncultured Ignavibacteriales bacterium
TACAATTATACAATTCTTACCATTTTACCTGTAAGATTTTAACTTTGCCTTATTTTTCTGTATAAAATCTTAGCTTTCCAATGTTCTTTCTGGTATAAAGGTTGTTATTCTTAAAGTAATTCGGGCAAAATAAATTAATTCTAATCACTATTTCATAAACAAAAAAAGGAAAAAAAGATGAAACAATTTATGTTGTTCATTTCACTTATGTTCGTCGGTATTTCATTATCATTTGCTCAAGTAAATTCAGGTTATGATGGACCAAAACCTGAAGTTCGTCAAGGTGCGATGTCTTTTGTATTTTTATATACCCCATTTCAAAGCAATTTAAATCCAGTTCCGGTCAGTACAGTATCCGAATATCCAGAAGGCAGTAATGACTTATTTGGTGCAGGATTTAGATATTTTATCACTAATGAAATTGCGCTTGGAGTAGGAGTAAATTTTGGAAACAATTCTTCAGAAAGTATAGATGCACAAGATGATAAAACTGAATTTTCAGAAACTAACTTTGGAATAGCAATTGACGCTAATTACCATTTCAAACCACTTTATAGTGTTTCTCCGTATGTGGGATTAAATGCTAATTTTGGAAATTATTCTGCTAGTCTTGATGAAACAGTGAGCGGAACCACAACCACATCTGAGTCCTCAGGTACTGGTTTTGGAGTCGGACTTAACTTTGGATTTGATTGGTATTTTACTGAAGGTCTATCATTAGGAGGTCGATACACACTAGGATTTCAATCATTAGGAAAACCAGAGGCTAAATCTGGAAATACAACTGTCGAAGGCACAAGCAGATCTAGTTTTGGAATTGGCACCGCAAGCGTGATTCTTAATGTTCATTTATAAATTTATACATTACTAAATTCAATCCCTCACTAATAATGTGAGGGATTTTTTTTGTTCATAATTTCTTAATTAGAATGGAAATTCTTCTTTGTAGTCAATTTTTTGATCAAGTTTTTCAGTAGGTTTTTTCTCAGCTGTTTGGTGTACAAGATTTCCATCCACATAAATTGCTTTATATGGTTTAGTGGGACAAGCATGTTCACACGCTCCGCATCCAACGCAATATTTATTTGTTACTTCAGGAATTTTTAAATTGCCTTTATAATCCACCATCATAACAGCCTTTGTTGGGCAGTGTTCTGAACAAGCACCACAAGCCGTTTTTTCAGTTTCAACTATACAATTTTCTTTTATAAATATTGCTTTTCCTATTTGAATATTTTTCTTTTGAACACCTGTTACCAAAAATATTGCTGAAGTTGGACAAACTTCACTGCAAGCAACACAATCATAATTACAATAACTGGTTTTGTAATCCATAAATGGTTGAAATATGTTAAATATTCCAAACTCTGTAATTGATGGCTGCAAGACTTTTGTTGGGCAAGCAGTTATACACAAATGACAGGCTGTACAATTGTTATTAAAGTGTTCTATGGTTTTTGATCCCGGTGGTGATATAGAAGAATTTTTTTTCTCAGCTATCTTGCTTTCTTTTTTAGGAATGATGTTTATCTGCGACAAGGCACTTGTCGTTAGTCCGATAAAAAACATTGAGGATCTGGATATAAATTTTCTTCGAGAATCATCTGAGCCGGGATAAATATTGTTTAAGTTAAGTTGCTGATAGTCTATAGAGTCACTTGGGCATACATCTAAACAATTATAACAAGCAACACAACGACTGAAATCAATTTCCTTTGTTGATTTTTCAATACATTCAGATTTACAAACTCTTGCACAAACTCCGCATCCTTCGCAGCTAGCTTTATCAATTTTAAGTTTAAAGATTGCAAATTTTGAAATCAATCCGAGTAATGTTCCAACAGGACAGATAGTATTGCAATATAATCGTCCTCGTCTATAAGAAAGATAAAGTACCATTGCTAAAAATATCAGAGGAAATAGAGCACTAATTAAATAAAATGCTTTAATCTCAATTGGGTATATAAGATAAATATTGAACTTTTCAAGTGTTAATGCTGCCAAATTATTTAAGAGCGTTAATAATGGATTAAATAATTGCGCAATTATTCTTCCCGTGTTGCTGTAAGGATCAAGCAGATTCACTAAAAATAAATTCCCAAACAGTATTGATATTAAAACAATAGCAAGGGCTGCATACCGCAGCCAAGAATATTCTTTTGTGTAACTGAATTTTTTCTTTTTATTAATTTTTTTAGAAGAATAGGAAGAAAGATCTTGCAATGTTCCTAATGGACAAATGCTTGAACAATAAACTCTGCCGAATAGTAAAGTAAGAACAAGGACTATAATAAATCCTATTGAAGTTGGCACTAACAGATTTGAAAATTTTAATACTGATGGAATAAATTGTAAGAAAGTAATGGAGCTAATTAAACTATAAGGAAGAATATTAGTAATATCCAGAAACACAACTGCAATTAATAATAGAAACAGTAATGATACAACTATTCTTATTTTTCTTAAGTAAGCGAGCTTCAATATATCACATTATTTTTCTGTAGATAGAAAGCTTATCTAAATTCATTGTTCCTAGTTTCATTTCGTTTGCTATCCGGATATGATCAATTTTTTCAGGATCTACACCAAACAATTTTGCTGCTGCAGCATCCGCTGCAACAATATCTGTGGAAATGAGTTGTGATTTTAAAGTCAACACATCATCCTTAGATACACCGCGCGGACCATTTTTCTTCATAACATAATAAGCATCAACAATTGTTAAATCAGGTTTACGAAAAGAAGCAAAGTCTGATATACATTGATGAAGATCGTTAGAATGCCAATACCCGCGATCCCAAACGTTGCCCATCAAATTTTTCATTCCGATTGTTACATCTGCAGACGAATGATGTTTTAAAATAGGTACATTAATAAAAACGTCCGATTCAAGGATTAATTCATGAACTTTTGCTTTTTTTAATTTCTTACCCTGTTTAATAGTAACATCCTGATAATAACTTTCACTTGCACCCGAAACTATTTTACCTTTTGCATCTTTAACGGCCCTCTCAATTCCGCTGTTAGAATAACATTTATTCCAATTATCACAAGTATGATCAAAAACATATACATCTTTTGCCCCTGCGTCAAAACAATGTTTTATTATTCTGTTTATTAAAAGCGGATTTGTATTCCCTGCTCTTTCCGGTTCAACATCCCATCCAATATTCGGCTTTACAACAACAGTCTGTCCCTTCTTCACGAACTTTGTCATTCCTCCAAAGGCCTTAATTGCTTCATCAAACATAGCATCCGGTTCGCCGCCTTTTATAGCCGCCAGATTATAATCGCTTGCAAATGGTAAAAAAGTTGATGGGAATAATTTTGAATAGCTGCCTACTGAAAATCCTGCACCTGCAATTAAGCTTGCTTTAACAGATTTGGAGATGAAGTCACGTCTTCGCATAACACCTCTTGGCAAATGATATTTAATTAACTTTTATTAAAATAATAAATTTAATTTATTAATGTATAGATATAGTTTTTTTTCTTTGAGCTTGGACCGTTTTAATATATTTTTACTTTAGTAATTATTTATGAAGGATGAGAAATGGAAAAAGCATTAAGTGTAATTGATATAAAATCGAATATAAAAACCTATTTGATTGATTTTTTTCTTTTGATATCAATTTATTTTTTACCGGCATTATCCCATTTATTTGCATTCCCAGTCTATTATCTAGATCCTATGCGAATTGCTTTAGTAGTTGCCCTTATTCATACCTCAAAAAAGAATGCTTATATAATTGCACTTACGTTGCCGTTGTTTTCGTTTATTATTTCATCTCATCCACAACTATTAAAATCATTTCTTTTAAGTGCTGAACTGATTATTAATCTTGGTTTGTTTTTCTTTATTAAAGATAAATTAAAGAACGTATTTGCAACTTTATTTATAAGCATTGTTATCAGTAAAGTAATTTATTACTTCCTAAAGTTTGTTCTAATTTATTTTGCTTTATTGAATGATAAACTTTTTTCAACACCATTTTATTTTCAGTTGATCTCTGTATTTGTGTTGAGCTCTTATATTTATATAGTGAATAGAACCTCAAACAAATAATATAAATTTTCGGCAGAGATTGTTAATTAAGAATTGCTATGTATTTGTATATCATCCAGAAGTGCGAGAAACTTCCTAGCAAAACAAATAGATGAAAGATTTCATGGAATCCCAAAATACCGGGATAAGGATCAGGTTTTTTTAAAGCATAAATAATAGCACCAGTTGTAAAGAATACCCCACCAATTAATAACCAGACTAAAGCTTGCGCCTGTAGTACCTCTATCAATGGTATTATTACAACAATTGCCATCCAGCCCATTAAAACGTAAATAGTTGTTGAGAGCCATCTTGGAGCCTGAATCCAAAAGATTTTAATAAAAATTCCAGCAAGTGCAATACTCCAAATAATAAAAAGCAATGTCCAACCAAGATTATTTTTCAAAGCTATCATACAAACGGGAGTGTAAGTAGCGGCGATGTTAATAAAAATCATTATATGATCCGCTTTTCTCATTCTCAGAATACCGGCATCAGGTAATTTTAACCAATGATAAAGAGTGCTCGTAGTATATAGTAGTATAAGACCAAGACCAAAAATAGAAAATGCAATAAGATGATTTGGTTTATAAGGATTTAAAGAGGAACTGATTAAAAATATTGTACCAACTATTGAAAGCACTATGCCAATAAAATGAGTAAACCCATTCATCGGTTCCCTAAGTTTCTCAATAATTTTCATATTGTTTTTTCTAATTTGCCCCAAATAGTTTTGTTAAAGTAGACAATTAATTACAATCAACTTTCATCCACTTGTTTAAATAAAATATTTTAGCATTTTTAATTCATTAAACAAAAATAATAAAATTACTTAAGCTAGTGCCTAATTCTAGATTCTTCTAATATCCACAATTTTCTATATGGTTTTGCAAGTTCTTTATGTAATTCTGCTAGAGTTTGCTCCTCCATTTTTTGAAGTCCTAAACTTAAATACCAATGAACTTCAGCGAATTCTGGGTCTAACTCAAGTGCTTTTACAAAAAATGATTTGGCCTGCTCATTTCTACCAAAATTATAATCCACCAAACCTAAAGTTGCTACCAAATGTAAAGAATCCTTAATTACTTCTGAAAAACTTTTATGAATCTCATCGATGTAATTGTCGTAAGAATAGCCACCAAGATTTAAACTAAAAACTGAATTCTCTATGGCCGGTAAAATTGGGAAAGAATTTTTAGATTCCTTTTTACGCAGTTCTACTAAATTATCAATGTAATTAGTAACTCTTTTTTTTGCATCAACATTAAAATAGTTGAATTTGGATGCCTGAATTATTTTCCTATTTAGATCGTCAAATTCAAAAGAAAATGAACCAGAATATGGGTACATTATTGAACCTTCATCTGGAACATGGATTGCACCGAGGATATGTGCAACTTCGTGTACAATCGTCATTGCTTCTTCGAGCGGATTCCAAATTCCAAGATCAGGGAAAGATGGTTGAGCAGATATTATTGCATCAACTCCTAATGGAACTGCAAGCCCAATAGTGGATCTATCTGTCCAGTTTGTTTGAAGTTTTTTGTCAAAAGTAATCCCAATTCGTAACATATTGGGTTTAGGTGCTGCACCCATATAAAGATTGCTAAGCGTATAATCAAGAGAAGATTCAAATCGTGAATTCCATTCTATAAATTCTGAAATTACCAACTCAATCCCTAATTGTTCACGCAAAATATCATTTGCAAAAACGACTCTTCTGATAATTCTATTTTTCCATTCTTCAGAAAATGCTTCGCGATAAGATTTATCAACCCAAAAACTAACTAAAAACTTATTTGATGTTGATATTGAATTATTCACTTTACAAACATCGATTTGATTTAGGTTCTTAGCAAGTTGTCTGGCAACCATCATCCAATCATGTTCAGGATATAGAAGTTCGCTATC
>CALLZX010000008.1 GCA_937858935.1 uncultured Ignavibacteriales bacterium
GGCTGAAGTGTTTGTGATGAAAGATTAATATCTCCGGTATAAAATATTTTATGATTATTGTTTTCTAAAAGAATTGCGGCAGAGCCGAGGATATGTCCCGCGTCATAAAAAGTGCAATTTACTTTTGCATCTTTTTGCTGATGATAAGAGTTTAGTTCAAATTCATTTTGATATTCCTTGTAGTCGATCATTTTAATTAATAAATCAACTTCATCATGGGTATAAAATTCAAAATCATCATCTTCAATTTCCTTTTTAAGGATAGAAACGGAATTGTGAAGTGTTAGTTCTGCAAGTGATCTTGTTTGCGGAGTTGTTATAATCTTTACGTATGGAAACTTTTTTACAAGAAAGGGGAGCGAACCAATATGATCCTGATGAGCGTGAGAGATTAAACAGAAATCAACCGTTTTGTCTTGTATTAAATCAAAGTTCGGAAGAGATTCCAATCCAGTTTTTTGCGGATGAATACCGCAATCAAGAATAATTCCGTTGCCGTTAAAGTTTAAGTAATAGCTGTTTGCGCCAATTTCATTTCCGCCGCCAATCGGAAGAAACGAAATCATTTATTTTCTTCTCTCATTTCATTTTCAATGTTATCAATATCAACTTCGTTCAGTACAACTTTTTCAGGTATTCTAAATTTCTCGGGAGAGACAGAACCGCCTTCATTAATTCTGGTAGCAGTAACATTAATGCTTATGCCGCGTGATTGGGTTTCTGATTTAAGAGTAAGCCACTCCCAAATCCAGAGCTTTGTGCCGGTGCTTTTCATTTCATAAACATCACAACTCTTTCCAAGAAAATCTTCAGAACCAATTTTGTTTGCACCCATACTTAAAAGCATTTGCTCACCAAACTCATTAAATCCTTTTTGATCTTTTAGCTGATCGATAGATTTTAGAATCGGGTTTCTTGTTTTAGTTCCACTGTTCTGATCGATGTTGATCATATACTGGAATTCACCATCAATTATGTTTACAAGATTTAGTGATTTTGTAAATCCGCCAACGCTTAAAACGGAACGAGTGTATTCGGCCTGTCTCATTCCCCAGCTATCAAAGTACAGAGTCTTAGTTCCTTCCTGCGATCCGGTGATTATGTACTCAATCACTCCGGATTTTACTCCATATCTTTTCTGAAAATCTGAAGTTGATTCTTTACCTAAGTTATCTGATTCATCCTTGCCGCTATCACCACATCTTAAGAAAGCAATTGCTATAATTAATGTAATCGAGAATAATAATAATTTTTTCATTGTCTTAATTCTTTATGTTTTTGTCTGATTGAAAATAAGTAAAGTGTAATCTTACTTCAATTAAAATATAGAGGTAATAAAAAATCTTTTGTCAAATTTGTCGGTAAAATAACAATCGCCATATTGAGCGAAGTCGAAATATGACTTTTAAATTGAATAATGGTCATCCTTCGTGGAAGTTTATCCAGATTCGTCGGGGCTCAGGATAACACAGTTGTAAATACTATTTGTCCTTAATAGCCCAAATGACATCAGAAATCGTGTCTTTATCCTTTTCAAAATTAAATTTTAACAGATAATTTGGATTGAACCCGAGCATGTATTTTTCAATTCTTTCTTTAAGCCAACTAATCTCTGATTTTAATTTCCAATGATCTCCATCTTTTGAATATAGAACTACGAACAATCTGTTCCTTAAATGTTTTCTCTGCTGCTGAGACTGATTGTTGTAGAGCCATTTTATCAATTCATCTGTTTTCTTAATTGATTCATCAATTTTGTAAGGAAAGTTTTTAGGAAAGATTGATGTTTTGTGATCGAATGAAACTCCATCAATTGTAAAATCAACTAATCTGTCTTTGCTGTCTAATGCCGGTTTAACGTTTGGGAGAGAACAAAAAATATTTTCCACAGCCTGCGCTGACCAGAAGTTATACCATCGATTAATTGTGTAGTTAAAGTAAAGATCATAATCTTTTTCTGATCTAAATCTTTTATCAATTTCCTTTAACAGATCGTCGAATGAAAATGTATGATAAATAAA
>CALLZX010000009.1 GCA_937858935.1 uncultured Ignavibacteriales bacterium
TAATTTTTTTCCACAAAGCGCAAGTTCAATTGATGAGTCAATTCCGCCGCTAACACCAACAATGGCACCTCGTTTTTTTAATTTAAATGCTACGGTATCTTTTAAAGCAGCAGTTAATCTTTCAGTTTCCGTGTTAGCATCTAAGTATATTGAATCCATTGTAAAGTTCATCTTATCTCCAATAGTATGTTTTAATTTATTAAATTTCTTTTATCAACAAATGTATTAAATCTATAATTATCAAGAACATTTAGCGTTTTGTATTTGATATAATCATTGTGCAAAAACTGTGTTGATATAATTCCCGCAAGTGCCATATTATCTAGTTCGCTAAGCTTTTCAGTCTTGTTAGATTTTTTTTGCAGCATATTTACCTTAGCAGAATTAAAGATTCCTGCTTCATCAATTTCTTTTTCTGATAGTAAGGTCTGAATATCCAAAAACTTATTGTTAAGAAAACTATTTCTTATTGGTGCGCGGTAAGGATTTTTAGGACGATTAACAATTCGCTGAGGCAGCAAATCCTTAAACACTTTTTTCAGCAAGTACTTCTCGTTCAGTCCTTTGATCTTAAATCTTGATGGAACGGTTGCCATATATTCTATTATGCGATGATCAAGATATGGTACACGAAGTTCAACAGAGTTGCCCATTGCCATTCTATCGCCTTGAGAAGAAAGTAAATACCCGCTCATAAAAGTGATAATCTCAAGATACTGAGCTTTATAAACATAATCCCAGTCATCAAAATCCTTAGGTAAAATACTTTTTAGATCATCATAAGCATTATAATTACCAATCTGCTCTTTTAGATCATCGGAAAAAAAGTTCTTCAATCTTGTATTATTATTCCAGCGGACAATATGCGAGAAGTATGCATTGTTAGGATCATCAATACCAAGCTTAAAAAAAGCCTGAAGTGTTTGAGCTAATCTTTTATCTTTAAAAATATATGGATATAGTTTTTGTAATAGCTTAGGTCTTAATTGAGAGTTTGGATCTACTGACCAGAACTTCCTAATCTTGGTTTCTTTAAAAATATTGTACCCTCCAAAGATTTCGTCGGCACCTTCGCCGGTTAAAACAACTTTGTATCCTTCTTCTCTGACTTTTTTTGAAAGTAAATACAAAGGAACGGGTGCTGCGCGAATAATTGGTTTCTCACCGTAATAAACTATGTCAGAAAAGTATTTGCCTATATCTTCGTTTGTTGCGTGAACTTCAGAGTGATTTGTATTAAGATGTTTTATCATCAAATTCTGAAATTCACTTTCATCAAAACTTTCTTCCTGAAAAGTGATTCCAAAAGTTCTTAACTCATTATTAAAATAATTTTTTATAAAAGCAGTAATTCCTGATGAATCAAGTCCGCCACTAAGATAACTGCCAACAGGTACATCAGCTCTCAAACGAATTCTAATAGAATCCTTCATCAAATCAGAAATCTCACTAGTAAATTCTGGAATTGATTTTTGCTCCATTAAAAGATTCTTATTAAACGGTAAACTCCAATAACGAATAACAGAGATTAC
>CALLZX010000010.1 GCA_937858935.1 uncultured Ignavibacteriales bacterium
TCATCATCGTTAAAACTTGGTTTAAGCAATACTTTGCTGAACAAATTTAATGAGCTTTCAAAATTTTCTGAAAGAGTTTGTAAACTTAAATTTATCAGGTCGTTATCTGTTGATACATTAAAGCTTGAACCAAGCATATCAAACTCATCACTCAGCTGTAACGCATTCATTCCATCAGCGCCTTCATCCATAACGAGAGAAGTTAGGTAGGATAACCCACTTTTATTTTCAGGATCATATTTACTTCCGGCATTTAACATTAGATTAAATCTTACTAACGGGAGTTTATCCTTATGAATAAATATTACTCTTAGTCCGTTTTCCAATAAAAAATCATTCAGTTTTGGAAGATTAAAACTAATTTCTGAATTTACTTCGGGTTTGATTTTTCTATCAATCATCATAATGTTTCCTTTGGAGTGATGCGAAGTTCTACAAATGGCTTGGTTAGATAATTTTGAACTGCACTTTTTAATGAAATTTTATTCACTTCATTGTACCGTTCAAGATCACGCTCAAAGGAATTTGGTTCATTCAAATGATAATTATAGTGATTAAGATAATCCGCGACTGTATCAAGATTCTGCATTGCAAATACAAACTGCGCTTTAATTCCGTTTTTAGATTTTTCTAATTCTTTATCACTAACATCTGCAGTTGCTATTGTATTTATCTCTTCCAGAATTATTTTCTTCAATTCATCAAGATTTGTTCCGGGGCGAGCAGTTGAGATTATCATAAACTGTCCGCCAAACTTTCCAGAATATTGAAATGCTGTCACATCCTGTGCAATCTGTAAATCAAAAACCAATTTCTTGTAAAGTCTGGAGTTCTTCGAACCTGTTAAAATATCTGCCGTAACTTCTAATGATGAATCATCTTCGCCAAAAATAAAATCTGAATGCCATGCGAGATAAATTCTATCAAGCTGTACATTATCTTTATGCTCAACTAAGATATTTTTATTCAGAGTAAGTTTATTTGATTCAGGTTTATGATTTGATTCAAATGGTTCAATTAATCCAAAATACTTTTCTATTAATTGAACAGCATTTTCTTTTTCAAAATCTCCTGCTATAACAAGGCAGGCATTATTTGGAGAATAATATTTTTTGAAAAAGTTTTTCACATCCTCGAAAGTATAACTTTCTATATCCTTTAAGAATCCTATTGTTGACCAACTATAGGGATGACCTTCAGGATAAAGATTTGTATTAATAAGTTCCCAGGCTAATCCATAAGGCTGATTATCGTATCGCTCTAATCTTTCATTCTTAACAACATCTTTTTGATTATCCAGTTTTTCCTGAGTAAGAGCAGGTAAAAAATATCCCATTCTATCGGATTCAAGCCAGAGAGCAAGTTCTAAATAGTTAGATGGAAGTTTTTCATAATAATTTGTTTTATCTGTTGATGTAGAGCCGTTTAAGGTTCCACCTGCTTCTTGTATGTATCGAAAGTGCATTTCTTTAGGAACATTTTCTGATCCCTGGAACATCATATGTTCAAATAAATGGGCCAGACCTGTTTTACCTTTTGTTTCATAAGCAGAACCAACTTTATACCAAATGTTTACCGAAACAAGTGGAATAGATTTGTCTTCATATAAAATGTATTCAAGTCCGTTTTTTAATTTGCCTGTTGTGCAATTAAGATTAAGATGATTCAAATTTTTTCTTCCTACTAATTCAAATGATTTCGTAACTCAGTCCGCTAAGGCGGATTAGTCTGTGATAATTAAAATATCTGTATTCGCAGACTGATCCGCGGTGGCGGACTGCGATACATTCGTAAAATTACTTCAACAAAAACTCAATTCTCTCAAGTTTTCCATCAATATTATTGTTTGGAAAGATACGAAGTATTTTTGCAAGTAATGGATAAATATCAATGTTGTTTAATGTGCCGCAAGTATAGCCTGTTTTAAAATCCGGACCAATTGCATAGAATAGTCCATGCATATCAATATTTGATGGATCATATCCATGGTTGCCTAGAGGAAATCTCTGTGAGTAGTTTTCAATATCCTTTCCGTCAAATAAACTATATCCAACATCGGCAATCAATATAATTTCTGCTACAAATGGATTGTCTTTATAATGCAGATAATCCGGCAAGTCTTTTTTCCAATAAGTTTTATAATTTTTTTCAGAGTTTTTCAATGTTTGATAAACTATATTTTTCTCTGCTTCATATGGATAAATGAACATCATTGTTCCTTTATCTGAAGATTTGAACTCAAAACCAGCTAGTAATCTATCAATATTAATTACTCTATCTGGACTCAACTCTGTCATTCCATGATCAGACAACACAATTACATTGGTACTGTCTGTCAGATTTAGTTCTTTCAGACCCGAGAATAGTTTACCGATTAAACTATCCTGCATCGCAATAGATTGATTTACTTCAATCGAATTTGGCCCATAATGATGACCCGAGGTATCTGTAGCATCAAAATAAACCATAATTAAATTGGGACGATCATCATAAGGAAGCTGTAACCATTCTAAAACACCATTTAATCTATCGTCATAAGGCGTAGTGTAAATAAATTTTTTAGAATATTCTGGTCTACGGTATTCAATATTTAATTCTGAGCCAGGCCAAAAATAACTTGCTGAAATAACACCCTGTCTTTTTGCTGTCTCCCAAATTGCCTCGCCTTTGTACCAAATTGCATTATCCTTAGCGGTGGAATCGTATAAAGAATATTTTAGATTGTTAAAAGGATTAGTAAAACTATTTGCAATAATTCCATGGTTCTCAGGATACATTCCCGTTGCAATAGAATAATGGTTAGGAAATGTTTTTGATGGAAAGCATGGTTGCAGTGATAGGGCGTGAACTCCATTTTCTCTAATAAAATCAAGATTTGGAGTTAATCCACGGTCTGGATAATCCCATCGAAAAGCATCAAATGAAATAAGTATTGTATAGTTTCGTTGCTGTCCTATTAGCTGGATAGAGAGCAGGAATAAAACCAGACTTAAAATTTTAATTTTAGATAATTTTTTCATAATAACTTTTGTTTTTTCATTGTAAAAATGAACAAATAACAGCTAAAAACCTTTCAAATGGTACTAAAAATAAAATAAAATTTAAAAGCAAGTATTTATGTAAGATTAACAAAATATTAATTTTTAAAAAAATCCAAAGTATACTTGCATAAAAAATTGTTTAACCTGATATTTCTTATACATTTTATTGATTCTTTGCTATGCAGAAAAATTTTACTATTAAACTTATCTTAAATGCACTATCCCTTAATTATCTCAAGGAGAAACAATGATTAATCGTTACACATTGCTATCGTTTTTCATGTTGCTACTTGTAACCTTTACGCTAATGCAATCTAATGTATTTGCTCAGGGTGTTACAACTGCAGCTATGAATGGTATAGTAGTTGATTCGAAAGGTGACCCATTACCGGGCGCTAACATATTGGCAGTTCATACGCCATCAGGAACACAATATGGAACTACCTCACGCGTTGATGGAAAATATAATTTAAATGGTTTAAGAACCGGTGGTCCTTATAAGGTAACAGTATCTTTTGTTGGATATAAACCACAAGTTTTTGAAGGACAAAATCTTCAACTAGGACAAAATGCTAAGTTAGATTACACTCTCTATGAAGAAGCAGTAGAACTTGGTGATGTTACTGTTGTTGGAGATAAAAATGCAGTTATATCCAGCAATAGAACTGGTGCGGGACAAAACGTTACTGCAAAAGACATAGAACTATTACCAACAATTAACAGAAGTTTTCAGGATTTTGCTAAGCTATCGCCTCAGTCCTCTGGAAATTCTAGTTCAGTTGCAAGCAGAAACAACCGTTACAACAATATTCAAATTGATGGTACTCAATACAATGATGTATTTGGTCTTGGTGCTTCTGGTACACCCGGCGGACAATCAGGAACAACACCTATCAGTTTGGACGCTATCGATCAATTCCAGGTTGTAGTTGCTCCGTACGATGTTAAATACGGCGGTTTTACCGGTGGCGGGATTAAAACAATTATAAAAAGCGGCACTAAACAATTTTAAAGTTCACCTTACCGGTTTCGGAGAAATGAAACATTTATTGGTAATTCAGGGTTCAAAGAAACCAATAAAGAATATCCCGATTTTAAGGAATATCAATATGGTTTTAGAGTTGGCGGACCGATAATTAAAGATAAATTATTCTTCTTTGTTAACGGTGAAATGACAGAAAGAGATTTACCATTAAGCAACATCTCCTTAGTTACTGGTGCAGATACATTAAAAACACTATCTGATAGATTTGCTCAAATCTTAAAAGATAAAGGAATGGATGCCGGTTCAAAGGATGCATTTACAACTGAACAACCAAGTCAAAAATTCTTTATCAGATTTGATCTTAACCAGTCTGAAAATCATAAAATAACATTACGTCACAATTATGTTCATGCATATCGTGATATTCTTGATGGACGTTCAGCTAATAACCAAGTATCCTTTAGCACATTAGCTTATAGAATTAGAAATATAACTAATTCAACAGTATTACAGATTAATAGTACAAATAATGAAAACATGTCAAATGAATTTATTCTTGGATTTACTTCTATACGAGATAGAAGAGCTGGAATAAGTACATTAACACCTGAAGTAAGAGTACTAGAAACTGCAGGTACTTTAATAGCTGGTCCTGATAGATTCTCATCGGCCAACGAATTGGATCAGGATATTTTAGAGTTGACAGATAACTTTTCAATCTATGCCGGTGACCACGTAATTACTCTTGGTACACATAATGAATTTTTCTCATTTAGAAATGTATTCATTCGATCTTTCTATGGATATTATGAATTTCCAACACTTGCTAGATTAGAAAGTGAAGCTCCAAGCTATTTCGAAAGAGCTTATGCAAGAAGTGGTGATAGCCCAGATAATAAGCCAGCAGCTCAATTCAGTGTTAACCAGTTAGGTTTTTATCTTCAGGATGAATGGACAATAATGCCAACATTTAAGTTAAACCTTGGTGTTAGAGTCGACATTCCATTCTTACCAACAGAACCGGGAGTTAATGACTCGGTTTCTAAGTACTTCCCTGGTTACTCTACTGGTGATGTACCAAGTGGTAATCTAATGTTCTCACCAAGACTTGGTTTTAACTGGGATCTATTTGGAACAAAATCCACTCAGATTCGTGGCGGCGTTGGTATCTTTACAGGTAGAGTTCCTTATGTATGGATGTCAAACAATTATGGCAACACGGGATTGTTGACTGCACAGATCAATCAAGCAACAGGTGGCAACGTTGGTTTCTCAGTTGATCCATATGATCAACCTGGTGTTGGTGATCCTGGAACAGGTGCTCCTACTTTAAGATCAGAAATAAATTTGGTAGATCCTGAATTTAAATTCCCTCAAATCTTAAGAGCTAATTTAGGTGTTGATCAGGAATTACCTTGGGGAATGATTGGTACACTTGAATTGATGTATTCACAATCTATAAATGATTTGATTTATGAAAAATTGAATATTGTTCCTTCAACTAATACCGTTGTTGATGATGGAAGACCTATTTATGGCGGCACAGACAGAAAGAACAACAATTTTAATGATGTTCTTATCTTAAAAAATACAGACGAAGGATACACTTATAACTTTACAGTACAGTTACAGAAAAACGCTTTATTAGGTTTATCTTTTAACACAGCCTATACATACGGTGTAGCTAAAGATCAAAATAGTGTTCTTTCTTCTCAGGCATTATCACAGATCAGATTTAATCCTATTTCCGGAGATCCAAACACTCCTCCACTAACAACCTCGAGTTTTGATCTTAGACATAGATTCTTTGCATCTGTTTCATATGGCATCGAATTCTTTGAAAATTCACCTACTACATTCTCATTCTATTATAACTATCAATCAGGTCGTCCATACTCATATACAGTTAACGGTGATTTGAATAATGATGGTTTTAACGGCAATGATTTAATTTATATTCCTGGAAGCAATGACGAAATACTATTAGGTGCAATTACAGGTGGTGCTTATGTTCCAAATGCACAAATGTATACTGATTTATTTGCGTTCATTGAGAATGATGAATACTTATCAGATAATAAAGGTAGTATGTCTGAAAGAAATGGCGCACGTGCACCTTGGAATGATGTTCTTGATGTAAGAGTTGCTCAAGCATTCTCTACACCAATCGGACAATTCCAATTATCATTAGACATCTTAAACTTTATGAATCTCATAAATAGTGAATGGGGCTGGTTCCAAACTACACCACAAGACACTTACAGTCTGCTTACTCTTCGTGGTAATGACCCTGCGACAGGAAGACCAGTATACTCATTTACAAAGCCAGCAACAAATACTGCTTATTCTCCTTTAGATCTTTCTTCACGCTGGCAGATGCAATTGGGATTGAGATATTCATTCTAATTAGCACGCATTGTTCTTAAATTAAAAGGCGATCTTCGGATCGCCTTTTTTTATTACTTAACATAAATGAGTTTATCTCGATAATATTAATAAAGAATTTATTTGCTTTACAATTATTGTTGGAGAATAAAATGAAATCATTTGAATCAGTAATACATAAAGGAAAAAGAATTTGTATTGTTGATATATCAAACTCACAACCGCAGGATGCTCTTACAGTTCTTATCGAAAGTCAAAATCAAATAAGTAAACTTATCTCTAAGACCGCACTAATTATTACTGATGTTTCAAACACTGTTTATAATAAAGATAGCACTGCAGCCTTTAAAAAATTTGCATTACGCAATACTCATTATATTAAGGCTTCGGCAGTTGTCGGTGCTGATAGTATCCGAGCATTTTTATTAAAAGTGGTTGCAGCTTTAACTGGTCGGAATATCAAATCATTTAAAACTAGGGACGAAGCTTTAGATTGGTTAGCAACAAAGTAGTTATACAAATTAGTGTTCGAAGTAAATATTTCCGATTTATAATTTAAAACAGCAAACCCAGTTTCTTAATGAAACTGGGTTTGTTTAAGATGAATATCTACAATTTTTAATGCAATAATTTTAAAACTCTATCAGGTCTTATTGATCCTAAAAGTTTAAACAATTCTGAAAATGGAATATCTCTATCCCAGGAAAATAAAGTAATAAAAGCTTCGCCAACAACCGCATCACGAGGAACTAATCCCCAAAATCGGCTGTCCAAACTATCATCTCTATTGTCACCCATCATAAAGTAATAATCTTTTTTGAACGTGTATGAAGAAACAGGAATTCCATTAACAACTACCGCATTACCATTTAGTTCAACAACCCGTTTTCCATACTCTCTATCTATAATTGTTCTCCATTGTTCAACATTATATAAGTTTAATGGAATTTTCATACCTTTTTTAGGGATGACCAAGGGACCATAATTGTCTTCATTCCATGCCATACCTTTAGGAAAAATTCTTGGTTCAACATAACCTTTTGGTGCGGGTCGCAGATAACTGCCGTATTGCCCTCGATAATATTTTATAAAAGGCGGTTTCCAGAATTCTTTTCCGTTTACAAAGACTACTTTATCAACTATTTCTACTGTATCGCCAGGAGTACCAATACACCTTTTAACATAATTAATATTTTTTTCTGTCGGCTCAAGCTGGTCGCGATCACCTGGATATTCAAATACAACAATGTCTTTAGCTTTAGGTTCTTTAAAAGCCGGAAGCGTAAAGAAGGGAAGAGCAACTTCTGTGAATGGAATATAACGAGGTGAGCTTGACCCATAAATAAATTTATTTACAAGAACAAAATCACCAACAAGAATTGTGTCTTCCATGGATCCAGTTGGTATGCGTGTATTTTGTATAATAAAGGTTATTATTAATAAAGCGGCTATTCCCGCAAAAGCTAACTGTTTAAAGAACTCTGCAATTTTACCGACGATTGTAGTTGGTTTAGGTTTTTCTTTTTTATTAAAAAAGTTTTTCAGTTTTTCCTGAAATGACAATGGACACTCCTACGTTAATTATTCTTGTAGCACAGACTTTAGTCTGTGATTTCCTTATACTTATTTTTTCATTCGCAGAATGATCCGCTTTGGCGGACTGCACTACGATGATAACATTTTTCTTAAAATCTCATTAACAAGTTTTGGATTAGCTTTACCCTTAGATTCTTTCATCACCTGTCCAACAAAAAATCCAAAAACTTTTTCTTTACCTGAACGATACTCTTCAACTTGTCCTTCATTCACATCAATAATCGTTTGAATTATTGCTTCAATTTCTGATGTATCTGAAATCTGAACAAGATTTTTTTCTTTTACTATTTGTTCTGGATCAGAATTATTTTCCAACATAATTGGAAAAACTTCTTTCGCAATCTTGCCGCTTATCGTTCCATCTTTAATAAGATTAATAAGCTTACCCAAATTTAACGGTGACACGGGGAAATCGGAAATATCAATTTTTTTATCATTTATCACCGCAAGCACATCGCCCGTTACCCAGTTGCTTGCGATTTTAAAGTCATCAGTAACTGAAATCACTTCTTCATAATAATTTGCCAGCGATTTAGTTTGCGTGAGGATTTCGGAATCATAAACAGGAAGTGAAAAGTCATTAACAAATCTCTGTAATTTAGCATCTGGCAGCTCAGGAAGAGATTTTCTTATTTCATTTTTGCATTCTTTATCAACAATTACCGGCAGCAGATCAGGATCAGGAAAATATCTATAATCGTGGGCTTCCTCTTTACTTCTCATTGGATAGGCTTCGTTTGCATCTGCATCCCACAGCAATGTTTGCTGTATAATTCTTTCACCATCTTCTATCAATTCAATTTGTCTTTTTACTTCATAATCTATTGCACGTTCAACATTTCTAAACGAATTCATATTTTTTATTTCAGTTTTTACACCAAGTTCACTTTCACCATTTAATCGAACAGAAATATTCGCATCACATCTTAAAGATCCTTCTTCCATATTCCCATCACAAATACCAAGATATTGCACTATCTGTTTAATCTTACTTAAATATAAATAAGCTTCTTCAGCCGTGCGAATATCAGGTTCGCTTACAATTTCCATAAGCGGAACTCCACATCTGTTCACGTCCACAAGTGTATCTGAAGATTGATCGTGAATGGATTTGCCAGCATCTTCTTCCATGTGGATTCTTGTAATCCCAATTTTTTTTGATGAACCATTTAGGGGTTTAATCTCGATAAATCCATTCTCACAGATTGGTTCTTCGTATTGAGAGATTTGATATCCTTTAGGAAGATCTGGATAGAAATAATTTTTTCTTGCAAAGATTGAATGTTCGTTTATACTGCAATTAGTTGCTAATCCCATCAGGGTGGTGTACTCTACAACTTTTTTGTTAAGTACAGGTAAAACTCCGGGATGTCCTAAACAAACAGGACAAGTATTGCTGTTGGGATCATTACCAAACTTAGTTGAACATCCGCAAAAAATTTTTGAGTCTGTTAATAGCTGGGCGTGAACTTCTAAACCAATTACTGCTTCGTATTTTGTATTCATAAAATGTGATTGTTTCTGCGGGTAAATATATAGATCATATTCTTTATATAGAAAGATGAAAATAAATCTATTATGATAGCCGGATTAAATGTTTGCTCTGCGGTATTATCTTTCTTTAGATGTAACTGTTTTTTATTGCTGTTAGTCTGTACACATAATCAAATAATTTCTTTAATTTTAACTACCAACTAATATCGTCATACTTCGACTTCGCTCAGTATGACGTTTGAGAATTGAGGATAAATCTTAGTTACTCTGAGCGGAGTCGAAGAGTGATTTATATAAATATGCCTACGTTAAAACACTGGTTGCGTGAGGTGATTATTTGATTAACAAAAATTTTTTTTATGCAGAGAATACAAAAAATAGGATTTGTTGTAGGATTGTTATCCTTTCTGATAATTCTGGTTTTTTTTAACCCTGATCCCGAAAACCCAAACGTTGGTAAAGTTGCTGCAGTTGCTGTTCTGATGGCAATCTGGTGGATTACAGAAGCTCTGCCAATGGCTGCAACATCGTTGGTTCCATTAGTCTTTTTTCCGATGCTTGGCGTTTTATCCGGTTCTGAAATTTCAGGTTCATATATTAACTCTGTTATCTTTCTGTTTATCGGTGGATTTATGTTAGCTATTGCAATGGAAAATTGGGGATTACATAAACGGATTGCTCTTAAAATTATTTCAATATTCGGAGGAACAGCAAATTCAATTTTATTTGGATTTATGTTTTCGGGTGCATTTCTTTCAATGTGGATTTCAAACACTGCAACCGCAGTTATGATGCTACCGATAGCACTCGCTGTTATCACTAAAATTGAAAATGAATTTGGAAAAGAGGAAACTAAAAATTTTTCCAAATCAGTTTTGCTTGGCATTGCATATTCCTGTTCAATTGGAGGAATAGCTACTTTAATTGGTACTCCACCAAATTTAGCTTTGGTTAGAATCCATAAAATAGCATTTCCAAATGCACCTCAAATATCTTTTGGCGATTGGATGCTGCTGGCTTTTCCTATTACAATTATCTTATTAATAATTACAGCAATTCTTTTATCGAAAATAGTTTTCAAATCAAATAGGAACATAAGAATTGGTAAAGATTTTATAGCAAATGAGTACAAATCACTTGGCGGTTTTTCATTTCCTGAAAAAGTAATTGCAGCCATTTTTAGTATAACTTCTTTTCTGTGGATATTTAGAACGGATTTAAATCTTGGGTTTATAAAAATCAGCGGCTGGTCTTCAATTTTTTCAGTACCGGATTTTATAGATGACGGAACGATTGCAATTACAATGGCTTTTTTACTTTTTATGTTTCCATCAAAAAATGAAAAACAAAAAACTATACTTGCGGCAAATGTTTTTGAGCAAATTCCCTGGGGAATAATTCTCCTATTTGGCGGCGGATTTGCATTGGCAACTGCGTTCAGTTCAAGCGGGTTATCGCAATTTATTGGAAACAATTTACGTGGTCTATCACATATTCCGGTTTTTGTACTGGTTCTAATAATTTGCACGATTATTAATTTTCTGACTGAACTCACGTCCAACACTGCCACAACTCAAATGATTCTCCCTATCCTTGCATCAGTTTCGGTTGCTATTGGAATAAACCCATTGATACTTATGATCGCGGCAACATTATCAGCCTCTATGGCATTTATGATGCCTGTTGGAACACCGCCTAACACAATCGTGTTTGCTAGTAAGAGATTGAGAATATCAGATATGGCAAAAACAGGATTTGCACTCAATCTCATAAGTGTAATTGTCATTGCACTGCTTGTATATTTTATAGGCTCAATAATTTTTGACCTAAATACATTTCCTGATTGGGCTAAAATTCCTCAATAGAAGGCAGCGGTAATATCCTTTTAGTAGCAGAAATGCTCATTTCTTATAATCATTCTGATTTTTAGTATATAATTATTGATAGTTAATTATATGCAATAAAAAATTAGTTTTCTTATATTAGTAACCGATTAATAAACACTTGGAAAAAATGAATTTTAGAATATCTGTAATTTTATTGCTATTTATTTGTCAGTCGATTTTCGCGCAAACAGCCTCAACATATTTTCCATCTCAAACAGGTTATAAATGGAATTATGAATCAGTCCCACTTGATTCTCTCAATAATCCGGTAAACGAGCAGAAATTTTTCTCAATCGATTCATTTGCCGTTACCTCCCAATATAATGGAAAGAATGCAAATGTAGTTTTAAGTAAAACGGGTCCACAAAGCACAATTAACTTTCAACCATATACTGATTCAACATATTACAATTTTGAATCATCAAATGGATTTGAATATTTTGACCCGGAATTATTTTCCGGATTACTCGGGAATGTTGATACGACTTTAGGAATTAATTTTGTAACGTTTTTTACTTCATTAAAAGGCTGGTATTCTTATTATCGGTTTTCATCAGGAAACGACATAGAATATCAGATATTTAAAAAAGATACTGTAATTACCGTCAATACGATTTCAGCTACTATAAGATTTGAATTAATAGGTAAGAAATTGCAGGATGAATCGTTAAACACAGCAATCGGCATCTTTGACTGCAAAAAGTTTTTATTGGAAGTTAGAATAAGTTATTTATTGTTAAATATCATTCCAGTAAAAATGTTTGGTGTTGAAAACACAGTTTGGTTAGCTCCGGACAATTGGAAAGTTAAAAGTTATATCCCAACAACTAATGTTGATCTGTCATATTTAGGATTTCCGGCATTTAAGATTCCCGGATTAGAATCAAATATAACTACACCAATTTCTGGTTTGGAAGAAAACAATTTTGAATTAATAAATAATTTTAAGCTTTATCAGAATTATCCAAATCCATTTAATCCTAGCACAAAAATTAGTTGGCAGTTACCAGTTGGCTCAAATGTTAAATTAAAATTATATAACTCTCTTGGGGAAGAATTAGAAACTATTGTAAATCAGTATTTGAGTGAAGGTATTCATTCTAAACTCGTAACCCTTGATTCTAAATTCCCTAGCGGAGTATATTTCTATCAACTAAAAGTTGGTAATCAAGTTCAATCAAAAAAAATGATTTTAATCAAATGATTACTTTGTACTCAGATCGAAAAGTAGAATTAATTAATTTTCCATATACTATTTGGGGATATGAATGTTCAACCACAAATTAATTACAAGACTTTACAATCCAGACACTCATACAATCGAAGTTCCTACCCGAGAGGAAATAGAGGAGCAGTACAAATGGAATTTAACGGATATTTACAGTTCCGATGAGGAATGGGAAATAGATTTTAAGTTCGTTGAGGAAAGTATTGTAGGCTATGCCCAATTTGAGGGAAGAATTACAGATTCATCCGTAACTTTATTAGCCTGTCTTAAGTTTGATGAAGAAATAGGCATGAAATTAGAAAGATTATATCTTTATTCTATGCTTGCTAAAGACAGTGATATGCGGAACACAAAATATCAGGGTATGGATGACAGAATAAAACAAATCTACTCTAAAGTGCTTACAGCAAGTTCATTCATCAAACCTGAACTTCTTAAAACAGATGAAGAAAAATTAATTGGCTTAATTAATTCAAATCCCGATCTAAAAATTTACAAGCAATCATTTGATGATCTCTTAAGATTTAGAAAACACACACTTGAAAGGGAACAGGAAGAACTACTTGCGATGGCAAGTGAAGTTACGCAGATTCCTTACAATACATATTCACTATTTACAAATGCCGATTTAAAATTTCCAAAAGTTAAAGATGAGCTTGGCAACGAATTGGAGATGTCACATTCACGATTTTATTCTGCTCTTTATTCTAAAGATAGAAGTTATCGTGAACGCGCATTCAAATCATATTTAAAACCATTTATGGAAAATGTTAATTCTTTTAGTTCTTTGTTTAATGGAAATTTGAAATCAAATATATTTTATGCTAAGGCAAGGAAATATAATTCAGCTAGAGAAGCTGCACTTTTTAAAAATAACATTCCGATTTCTGTTTATGATAATCTTGTTGAAGCAGTAAATAAAAATATTGCACCAATGTATAGATGGGCAGCATTAAAGAAAAAACTGCTCAAAATTGATGAACTTCATCCTTATGATGTTTACGTTACTTTGTTCGATCAAAAACTTGAGAAAAAATATTCTTATGAAGAATCAAAACAGATAGTAAATGATTCATTGAAAATTATGGGTGAAGATTATTTAACTTCACTAAATAAAGCTTTTGACAACAGATGGATTGATGTTTACGAAACAAAAGCAAAAAGAAGCGGAGCATATTCTTCGGGTACAACATTTGGAGTGCATCCATATGTGTTATTAAACTGGACTGATTTGTTAAACGACGTTTTTACACTTGCGCACGAGATGGGACACAATATGCATTCCTATTATACGGGTCTGCATCAACCATATAGTTATGCTAATTACTCAATCTTTCTTGCTGAAGTTGCATCAACGTTTAATGAAAATCTTTTGCTTGATCATTTGATCAAAATTTCTGAATCAAAAGAAGAAAAGCTTTTTTTGTTGGAAAAATATCTTAATAACATTACAACCACTGTTTACAGACAAGTAATGTTTGCTGAGTTTGAATCACTTACTCATTCCAAAGCTGAAAACGGCGAAGCGTTAACTCCTGATGTTCTGTGCAAACTCTATAAAGACGTTTATCAAAAATATTGGGGACCCGAAATGAAAATTGATGAAGAAGAAAGTTTTACCTGGGCACGTGTGCCCCATTTTTATTATAACTTTTATGTTTATCAATATGCAACTGGATTTGCGGCATCAGAAGCACTTGCATTAAAAGTAAAAGCTGAAGGTGAGCCTGCTGTGCAGAAGTATTTAGATTTTTTAAAAGCAGGAAGTTCTGATTATCCAATTAATATTTTGGATAAAGCAGGAGTTAATATGAATTCGCAAGAACCGATCTTAGCGGTAACAACAAAGATGAATCAAATAATTGATGAAATAGAAAACTTAATTTGAACAAATACAGGATATAAATGAAAGTATACACTAAGGTTGAACTAAATGAGTTCAATCAATCTTTAACTTATGATGATATCAGTCTAATACCTACAGAGGTATCCAGAATAAAATCTAGAACAGAAGCATCAACCAATTGCACTTTTCTTGGATTAAAACTTAATGTACCTGTAATTTCAAGTCCGATGGATTCTGTAACCGGGATTGAAATGGCAAAAGAATTGTCAAATCTTGGCAGTCTGGGAATTTTAAATCGATTTGATTCTTCTCTCGATGCAGTATTAAATTCGAAAAACGGAAAAGGAATAAAAGCTGTTTCCATAGCATTGAATTCCAATTTAAAGACTATTGAAAAAATTGCTGAGAAAAACTATTTAATTTGTATTGATACTGCTAATGCAAACAACAAAGAAGTTTTAAAAAAGACTGAAATGATCAAAAAGAAATTTGATGTTCAAGTTATTATTGGAAACATTGCCCACGGAGGCAGTCTTCAACAACTTGAAAATGCTGGTGCAGATGCAGTGCGTGTTGGAATCGGCAGCGGAAGTGTCTGCACAACATCAATACAAACCGGAATTGGAATTGGACAAGTATCATCATTGTTAAATATTTTATTTGCCAGAAAAAATAAAAAATTAAAAATAAAAATTATTGCAGATGGCGGAGTTAAAAGTCCTGGCGATGTAGCAAAAGCAATTGCATTAGGAGCTGATGTTGTAATGTTAGGAAGAATGTTATCAGGAACTAGAGAAACGCCGGGTGAGGTAATAAAATATAACGGACAACTCTGGAAAAAATATCGTGGTTCTGCTTCGTTTGGAGTAAAAATGCGCAATGAGTTTATTGAAGGCGAAGAAACTATGGTTGCCTATAAGGGAGCAGTAAAAAGTGTTATTGATGGGATATCTGATGGATTAAAAAGTTCTATGAGTTATATGAACTGTTTAAATTTAGAAGAACTTAGAAAAACTGAAACTTTTGCAATACTAAGCAACAGTTCATATTTAGAACGTCTGCCAAGAATGTAATATTAATCTTAAGCTGAAATTCTTAAACCGGACTAGTTCCGGTTTTTTTATAACTTTGCTTTTTTTAACCTAAGTGAGTTGCTGATCACAGACACAGAACTAAGTGACATTGCTAAAGCTGCAAACATAGGATTTAGTAATCCAGTTGCTGCTAAAGGGATTCCGATAACATTATAAATAAATGCCCAGAATAAATTCTGTTTTATAACTGCTATTGTTCGCTTGGAAAGTTTAATTGATTTTACAACTCCACTCAAATCACCACTAATCAAAACAACATCAGCACTGTCAATCGCAATATCAGTTCCATTTCCAATTGCTATTCCTACATTACTTTGAACAAGTGCTGGAGCATCATTAATCCCATCACCAACCATAATTACCTTTTTCCCTTCCTCCTGAAGTTTTTTTACTTTACCTGATTTATGGTTGGGCATAACGCCGGATTCATACTTTATAATCCCTGTTATAGTGGAAATATATTTTGTTACGTTTTCATTATCACCAGAAAGTAAAATTGGTTCTAATTCCATTTCTTTGATTTGCTTGATCACTTCTGCCGAATTGCTTTTCACTGAATCAATAACTGAAACAAAACCCTTTATATTCCCATCAATTGCCAGAAAAACTATAGAAGAATTATAAACCAAATCTTTCTTTACCTCGGCCTTTAGAATGTTAATATCGATTTTATTTTCAAGCATAAAGGATTCATTGCCAGCTAATAATATTTTGTTATCAGTTCTCCCTTTGATGCCTTTGCCTGGTTTATTTTCAAAGTCTGGAATCAAAATAGGAGAAATACTTTTCATGTTGGCAAACTCAGTAATAGCCGTTGCAATCGGATGCTCAGACTTGCTTTCAAGTGATGACAACACTGATAAAAATTCATCTTCTGAAATTTGTTTAACAATAATATTTTTTA
The DNA here is from genome assembly GCA_937858935.1 of uncultured Ignavibacteriales bacterium. Classification (GTDB taxonomy): domain Bacteria; phylum Bacteroidota; class Ignavibacteria; order Ignavibacteriales; family Ignavibacteriaceae; genus IGN3. Next base: position 16,460 of record CALLZX010000010.1, read on the forward strand.
CGGATAATTTCCCTTCAGTAATAGTTCCGGTTTTATCAAAAACAATTGTATCAGATCGATGAAGTTCTTCTAAACTTTCTCCACTCTTAAACAAGATTCCATTTTGTGCGGCCTTTCCCATTCCAACAATTAACGCCGTTGGTGTTGCTAATCCAAGTGCGCAGGGGCAGGCGATTATAAGCACTGCAACAAAATTCATTATTGCAATACTAAAATCATCTGGTTTAATAATCATCCAGATGAAAAATGTAACTATTGCAATAAGCACTACAACAGGGACGAAGATCGATGCTACTTTATCCGCAAGATTTTGGATTGGAGCTTTTGATCCTTGTGCTTCTTCAACTAACTTTATTATTTGCCCAAGAACTGAATTTTTTCCGATAGTAGATATTTCGAATTCAAAATAACCTGTAATATTTATTGTCCCACCTATTACTTTAGAACCGATAATCTTTTCGACGGGTATACTCTCACCGGTTATCATTGCCTCATTTACGGAGGATGCGCCAGAGGTGATAATTCCATCCGCTGGTATTTTGCTACCGGGTTTAATCACGATTATATCGCCAGGCTTCAATTCATCTATCTGCCTTTCAATTTCGCGATTTTGTTCTTTCACAATTGCAGTTTTCGGCTGTAGTTCAATTAATTTTTTTATCGCAGAACCAGTTTTTGATTTGGCTCTACTTTCCAACCACCGGCCTAAAAGTATAAGAGTTATGATTACCGCCGTAGTATCATAATATACATGGTTGTTATGTTTAGAATGTGGAAATATTTCCGGGAATAATGTAATCATCAAACTGAATACAAAAGCAGCACCCGTACCTATTGCAACTAATGAATTCATATCAGCAGAAAAATGCTTTAAGTTATTCCAGAATATTTTATAGAATCTTTTCCCTGAAACAAAAAGTACCGGGGTTGTTAATATCAAAAGTGTTTTATTTATCTGATCAATGTTTAAGAAATTATTAAGGAAAAAACTTTCCCACATCATTCCCATGTTAATAATCAAAATAGGAATCGTCAGCACAACAGCAAATATTAAATCACTTTTAAGTTCATTAAGATGCGAATCAACATAGTTAGTTTTTTCTTGCGGGGGATTATTTTTTTTTTGTAGAATTGTTAAATCTATCTTATAACCAATATCTTCTACTGTTGCTGCAATTTCATTCAAATCAACTTGAGAAGGATCATATTCTAATGTGACTTTTTCTGTAGCTAAATTTACGTTAACCGCAGAAACTCCTTCAAATTTTGTGATAGCTTTTTCAACTCGTGCAACACAACTTGCGCAAGTCATCCCTTCAACTGGCAACGAAATTTTTTCTGCTAAAATCTGTTTCATTTTAAACTATTATTTAACGACAACAAATCCTGCATCTACAATGGCCTTCTGAATATTTTTTTCGCTTACTTTATTTTCATCATATTCCACTAATGCTTCACCAATTTTCACTTCAAGATTCTGAACATCTAGCTTTTGAATTTCCTTTTTCACTGCCATTACACAATGTTGACAAGACATTCCATCAATTATTATGACTGTTTTCATATTTCTCGAGTTTTGTTTTCAATAAATTTTATTTTATAAATATAATAAACGATTTAGCGATTAAATTAAACATACAACACACGATAAAATAAATTTTTCTGAGTAAGAAGTTAAGATTTGTGTTTAATTATCAGTGTTTTTGGTGAGTGCGATTTTTTTTTGAGTGATTTTTGGGATTTCTGGTTAACATTAATATCTGAGCTGGGGGTATATACTTCAAATTTTGGGTTTTGTTTAACAGATTCTTTCAATTTTTCAGATTCTGAATTTTTTATGGAGTCCTGAATGACCTCAGTTTTCTGTGTTTCTATTTTTTTTGATTCATACTTCGGTTTAGGTAGTTCTTTTAATTTGGACTTTGTCCTGTATCCCAAATAGGAAAAAAGGAAAATAATCGCACTTAACGCGATAAAAAATAAAAGTGCCAATTGTATAATTTCAATAAGCTGCAAAATTCTCTCTCCGATATGCCTGTTTATATTCAATACGCGTACCACTAAAAAATAGTTAAAAATTGTAGACAAAAAGATATTTACCGCTCTGATTCAGAGAATTCTATCCAAAATGAGATAATAATGCCATTTCATATTGCTTAAGTGTTTTCTAATATATTATAAAATAAGCAGTTAGGTTGATTTTAGCACAAATCTTTGATAATTTTCCCGGCCAAAATAAATAGACATTATTAATTATTAAGGTTTTAAATGACAAAGGCTGATATTGTAGATAAAGTTGCTGCAGGAACTGGGCTTACTAAGCTTGAAACGGAAGCTATAATTGAAGGATTTTTTTCAACAGTAATTGAAGCTCTTAAAGAAGGTCGTGGAATTGAAATACGTGGTTTCGGCAGTTATAAGGTTAAAAAGAAAAATGCCAGAAATGCTCGTAATCCTAAAACTGGTGAAAAGGTTTTTGTTGATGAACATTTTGTACCTACATTTAAGTTTTCAAAAGAATTTAAAGATATTGTTAATGTTGGAATGAGCGAAAAGAGGAAAGGTTAATTCTAAATGCCAAAGTTTTGTAATGAATGCGGATACAAGTTTGAAAAAGAGTATAAGTTCTGCCCTGAATGTGGTGTAAAAGTATCTAGTTCAAAACATTCTAATTCTAAAACTGCAGATTTAAAAGTTGTAAATGATAATGGTGACAAGACCTTAAATCCTAAAGTATTATATGGAATCTTAATTGGCGGGTTTGCTGTTATTGCGATTATCATTTTAACATCGGGAATTCTAGATTCTACTCCTGTAACACAGACAGCAATGAATCAAGATCAATTTCAGCCAAATACAAATTCCGGCGTTAATCTTAATAATATGCAGTTGATAAATGATCTAGAGGCAAAGATCAAACAAAATCCTGAGGATTATAAAAGTTTGCTTGAACTAGCTCATCTGAAAAATGACTCAGGTTTATTTGATGCAGCAATAGTAAACTATAAAACATATTTAGAAAAAAATCCTAAAGATGCTGATGCACGCGTTGATATGGGAGTTTGTTATTTTAACCTGCAGGATTTTCCAAATGCAATAAAAGAAATGGAAACAGCATTAAAATATGTGCCTGATCATCAGATTGCACACCTAAACCTTGGTGTTGTAAATCTTTCAGCGGGTAATATTGATGTGTCAAAACAGTGGCTAAAAAAAGCCTATGATCTAAACCCAACAAGTGAAGTTGGAAAAAAAGCAGAACAGTTATTGAATAATCATTAGTAAATTTCTTAAAGGAGAAAAAACCGATGCCTTGTGGTAAAAAAAGAAAACGCCATAAAATGTCTACACACAAAAGAAAAAAACGATTACGTAAGAACAGACATAAAAAAAGAATAAGATAGTTATTTTTATCTTTAACTTATTTTAAGAGGCGAAGAGCTATATCTTCGCCTTCTTCTTTCTCATCTTGGAAAGTAATTGCATAAGCCAACTTAGCTCAGCTGGTAGAGCAACTCATTCGTAATGAGTAGGTCGCCGGTTCGATTCCGGCAGTTGGCTCTTAAAGTTAAGAAAACGAATTATAAAAGCCTTCCATTACACTGACAATTATTGACACATCCCAAATTGATTACCTTTTGATTACCCAAATTTCGTAATACAGTAATCAAAATAGTAATCAAAAATTACAATTGATTCAGGGAGCTTAAGAAGGAGTGGAAAATGTTTGTTTATAAGCGTTCCAATGGTAAATATTATATTTTCTACGATCAAATAAACGGCAAGAGAACTTGCATATCAACAAAGGTAAAGAACAAAAGTGATGCACTGAAGTTCTTAACTGAGTTTCAAAGCAATTTAAGAAGGGCATCTGAGAGTAATGTTACTTTGATTGATCTTAAAACCTTTTCATTCGAGTACTTAAAATTCTCAGAAAGATTTCATACTTCTAAAACACATTATATGCTGAAGATTATATTTGAGCAATTCGTATAAAATATCAATAAAACGGTTTTGAATGTAATTACAAATCGAGCGGGAGTGTTGTCGGCTTGTTGGGCGAATGGACGATTGTGGGATAAAATTATGTCAAGTATTAAATTGAATAAAATATGACATTATCTCATTTATAGACTGTTTTTCGATTTTAATTGTTAAAAATGGCTCAAAAAATCGCGGTTAAATTGGCATTCAGTTTGTTTATTTAGAAGCCAGCTTACTTAAACTATAGGATTTTTTATGATGTTTTTACTTTTAAAGACCATACAAATTGGTTTAATTGGATTTTTCGGATTTTTAGCTTTTTATATTTTGATGATATTTATAATGAATCTTACTCAGATAAAGAAAGATAAGGGTAGATTTTTAAATTTCAATAACAAATATTAGTTTATATTTTTCGTCAAGTTAGCTTAACTACGAACAGTTTTTAATTCATTTCAAGCATTTTCATTAAAATTTAATAAAACAATTAATTACCTGATTAATAAATAAGTTATTCATAGGATTCCTTTGCCAATTCAGGCAATCGGCATAGATATAAAATGTTTTTTCTGACTCCCAATAGATTACTTCAAAAATTTTAATTCAACTAGAAAAGATTGTTAAAGATCATTTCTTTAATTATAATATATCCATATTATGATCCAAAACTAGATTATAAAATAAAATCAGTTGGAAAAATTAAAACAAAAAATTTTAGTAATAGATGATGATGAAACTCTTTGCTTAGTAATTGGTGAGGAACTAGAGCAAGAAAATTATTTTGTAACTTGTTCTTTTAACGGTAGAGATGGACTGGATGAATTAAAGATTGATAATTATAGCTTGGTTATTCTTGATTATAATATGCCAGAAATGGATGGATACGAAGTATTAATGAATATTAAAATAACTTACCCATCATTACCAGTCATCATCATAACAGGTGATACAGGTACCGAAATGGCTAAAAAATTTTTAGAAATTGGGGCCAATGATCTTGTAAATAAACCATTTGAATTTGATGATTTGTTGACAAGAGTGAAAAAATTTATTTTAAATGTTTAAAATAAATTAATGATCATAAACGGCTAATTACTTTATAAAATTATGTAATAACACATTAGCGATCAATTATATAAGTAATATTTATTCGATAAGGAGTAATATTGTTATTACAAAAGAATAAAATTCTTTAATTATCTGAGAATGTTGGCAGTGGTCAGTTTTATTTTTAGTTTTTACAAATATATTTGAGCTGAAAGCATACAATTAAGCTGAATATATTTTTATCATTTGTTTATGTACTTTAGAACAACTTTGGCTAAGAGTAACTCGAACCGAGGGATTTTTATAAGTAACAGATTTGATCCTCACTTCTTCCTAAAGGTTTTCTATCTTGGATTCCCACTGTTCCCTCCTTCCATAAATAAAATCACTCTTATATCAACAATTCGAAAATTGCAGTCAAATAATTATTATAATATATCATCTTATTACTTGCTAATAGCAAAGCGATAGTTGTTGACTATTGTTAAAATTAATTGCTAATTAATGATAGAGAATTTGCAGGGTTTGGTAAATTAATATCAATCGCTGTTTATTCTCTTTAATAAAATTATTAAAGATGGGTTTGGTATCTAAGCATTGAGAGGTATAAAATGAAAAAGATTTTTTTCATCTGTCTTTTCGTTATTACCTCGGGCTGTACAGTCTTTCAACCCGATGAGACAACTCTTATCCAACCAACATTACTAAAGCAATCCGAATTACCGCCGTTAAGAGAATCAATTACTAATAACTATTTTGAGTTTTATTGTGAAATGATGATAGATACTAATGGTGATGTTGAAAGAGCAAGGATTCTAAATGGGACTAATGATCCTGTTTGGGATTCACTTGCAGTATTATCTTTAATGGAATGGAAGTATACACCTGCAATTTATGGTGGACATCCAATTAACTTGCTTGTTAGAAGAAAAATTAAAGTGGTATATGCCGAACCAAAATATATCTCTTTAGCAGAAATCCAATGTGATTCCCGAGAAAAGGCTGATTCGGTATACAGCGCATTATTAAATGGTACTGACTTTACATCTTTAGTATTAACCTATTCTACCAGTAGTTCCAAATCCAGGAATGGGCTTATTGGAGATGTGAATGTTAAACATTTTTCAGATGAGATTAGTTTAGCTATAAGTCTGTTAAATGAGGAAGAATTTACTAAACCATTAAGTTATGGTAATCATTTTATTATTTATAAAAGATTGAAGCTGAATAATTAGTTTTGACCAAAATCTATTTTTTTAAGTTAGACAAATTGTTGATTAGAAAAATTTATAAAAGGGATAAAACTTATTTAAAATCATAAAGGAGCTTAAAGTGGCACACAAAATAAGAAAGGTGGACTATTTCTATTGCACCGTTCAGGATCAACCAGGAGAATCTTATAAGCTGCTTGCATTATTAGCAGACGAGGGTGTTAATCTTTTAGCATTCACTGCAGTTCCAAGTGGTTTATTGAATACGCAATTCACTTTATTTCCTGAGGATTCCGATAAGCTTAAAGCTGAAGCAAAAAAAGCTTCATTGGTTATACACGGACCAATACCCGCGTTGCTTGTACAGGGTGATGATGAATTAGGCGCATTAACCGCGGTTCATAAAAAACTATATGATTATGGTGTGAATGTGGTGGCTTCAACTGCTGTAACTGATGGAAAGGGCGGCTTTGGATATGTTATTTATGTTAGAACTGAACAGTTTAATACCGCAGTTGCAGCATTGGAATTATAATAGGATATTTTTTAATGCAGCACTTACCTTCACTTAATTATTCTTGATAAAAATGTTTTTACGATAACTAACAAATAAAAAGGCGAGTCTAACTCGCCTTAATAAATCCTTGAAAACATTTAATCTTAAAGTCCAGTTGGAATATCAATATTTTCCCCCTGTCTTTGAGAACGTTTAAAGTTGTTGAAGTTATAACTAAACAATAATGAAAATACAGGTGATTCCGGTTTAATAGTTGCACCGCCATAAAAATTTGTACCGACAGTGTTAAACTTCATATCTGAACCGTTAAATAAATTTCTTGCCTGCAGAGTGAGTGACATTGCTTTATCCAGAAAATCCTGACGCAATGATGCACTTACCATCATATATGGTTCTGACTCTGATTGAGCATCAATAAATTTCGTATAGTTGGCTGATAGTTGAAAACGAGTATCAGCAGAAAAGTTTACGGTTGCATTTAATCTTGCGGACCAGTTAAAGAAATCCTTAACGATAGTTTCACCATTCACTTTTGCATCTAAATGAGTTTGGTATAAATTTACTGCTGGATCAAACTTAAATATTTCTGCAACAGGAAAGCTTGTTGAAATATCAGCACCATAAACATCTGAATTTCCGTAATTATCAAACATTATATTTAATCTTCCCGAACTATCTACTGCAAAAGTCTGGCTGAAGGAATCTTTAGATTTTCTATAATATGATTGAACCGAAACAAAAACACTGCCGTACATTTTTTGATAATTCAATTCCAATGCATCAATATATTCCGGCATAAGTTCAGGATTACCTGAGATAGTTATGTTTGGATCTGAATAGAATGCAAATGGGTTTAACATATTATCGTTAGGTCTGTTTATTCGCCTGCTGTAACCTAATTGCAATTGATGATCATCAATCTTTCTGGAAATATTAAATGAAGGGAAGTAATCCATTTGTTCAAATGAATAAGTTTCGGAAAGCGTTTTCTGATCAAGGAATCTATCCATATACTCACCGCGTAATCCGATCATATAATTAAAACCTTCAATCTCTGAGTTGAATGAAACAAATCCTGCATACACATTATTTCTTAGGAAAAAGTTATTAGTTAGTGCAGGATCAACTACATAATCGTTTAATGACTCATCATATATTTGATTTTCAAGATCAAAGTTTCTGTAGGCAAGATTAGTTTGTAAACCTGATTCTAAAGTTGTGGCCTCACCAAGTTTATGTTTATAATTTAATTTTGCTCTGCCGTCATTTCGCTTGGAGTCATTAGTAAAAATTATATTGCTTAACATGTCTTCTGTTGAAGTGAAACTTGCATCAGACATGAATTGAATTGTAGTTTGTTTATTTGTTAAATCAACATAATTATAAGTTAACTCAAGATATAAATCATTTATATCTGGAATAAATTTATATTGGTAAGTAAATGTTGAATTAACAAAACTTACAGGAATATCCTGATTGCTTTGAATTTTTGAGTAACTATCATTATTAGGCTGTTCATTTGTTACCTGTGTATTTAAAGTACTCAAAACATCCACAAGCCCGATACCCAAAGACAGGCCCAAAGCATTTTGTTTATCGGCACTATAATCTGCACCGGCTCTTAATGAGTATTGTTTTCTCTGGTTGCTGATATCTACAAGTGAATTATTATACCATACCTGATCATTAATGCTCGAGATTCTATTTATGTCCTGAACATTTGTAAAAGTATTGTTACGATAGTCTAAACCTGATGTTAAATTCCACCCATCAACATTATAACTAAATGAAAAATCTCCATTGTATTTATCACCTGTTCCGCTGTTAAGATTTACTATGCCGCTCATAGACATATCTTTTTGTGTTTTAAGATTTATATTGATTATACCTGCAGATCCTTCAGCATCATATTTGGATGATGGATTTGTGATAAGCTCTATATTTTCAATATTGTTTGCAGATATTTGTCTTAATGCATCTGAACCCTGAAGCGGATATGGTTTACCATTTACAAGAATATTAAAACTTGAACTTCCGCGCAGGTAAACAGTTCCATCCGGATCAACTCTTACCGAAGGCTGGTTTTGCAGAACATCCAGAGCAGTGCCGCCCTGTACATTTTGATTTTGTGAAACGTTTATAACTTTTTTATCCAGGTGAAGCTCCTCACTTACTTTTTCACCAACAACTTCAGCACCGCTTATTTCATAAGCGGTTTTTGTAAGAAGAATTTTACCAAGATCAAACTGTGTTTTATTGCTGTTCAGATTTAAACTCGAAATATATTTTGTATCATAACCTACAAAGCTGATCTTTAAATAATAATTTCCTTCAGATACGTTTGATAAAGCAAAAGCGCCGTCTGTACCTGTTGAAACACCGGTTATAAAGGACGAGTCGGAATTATTATGCAGAGTAATATTTGCAAAAGGTAGCACGGATGCCGAAGCTGAATCAATTACTACTCCCTTTATTATTTTATCTGCTGATGATTTTGAGTTATTAGCATTTACTGTAACGCTTACAATAACTAAAAGTATTAATAAATATCTCAGCATAATTATTCCTTTCTAAAGATTTTATTTTCCTGGTGTGAAAATATTTTATAAGTATGCAGATGTGAAGCGGATTTGTGTAAACGGTTGATTTGTTTTTATGAACGGAATAAAATGGAATAATTAAATTGGAAGTTGCGATTGAAATATTTAACCGCTATTGTAAACACAGCTTCACAAAGGGTAGAATACGAGGGGCAATTATTTTCTCTCAGACAAATAATTTAAGATAATTGTTTTTTCATCATTGGTTAGCTTAGCTTTGCTGCCCATTTCATCCAATATCTTCTGCCATTCATCCTTTGTATGAAGTTCCGGTTCATAGGCTTTATGGCAGGCCGTGCATTTTGAAACGTACAAATCTTTTCCTTCAGGGAATTTTGTTGTGCCTGCAGTGCTATTGTTTGATGAGCCGCTGCAAGCACTTAACAAAATAATCACTAATAATGAGGAAAATAAAGTGATTGAGGATTTCATTAAAGATTTATTCCGAGTATGGTTCTAATCTCAAAGTTTTCGTGTCCGTCAAGATCAAGATTATCTTTTGTAGCAGGACTTCCGCCAACTTGTTTTAAAAAGTTTATTGTAAAGTATAACTCTTCTGTCTGGATGTTGAAAGTTGGACCAAGAAATGTTGCCTGATTTTCTTCTTCTTCATAAATATCTGTATAGTTTCTATGATTTCTGAATTCCAATCCGATGGCAATGTTATTTGATAAATCATAAGCAATACCTGCTGTTAATTCGAATTTAGATTCATGTTCAGATTCAATTACTTTTCTTTCAATCTCGGCATTAATATTAACTGCAGTAACAACATCACCAAATCGTTTTGATAAAATTATTTTTGGTTCATATTCAAGCTCTGAACCGCCGTAAGAAAATTCAAAGTACAATGCAGGATCAATAAAAAATTCATCAGGATTAGTTAATCTGTATCGTAACTCAAGAGATGATGATGTAAACTCCAGCGGACTTGAACTGTATCCATTATCAGAAGCAGTTCTCTGATCAAAATTCATGTATAAAGAAGTTGTTAACCTGTCTGTTGCACCATATTCCAATTCAAAACGCGGCTGCATTCTGTAATAATATCCTTCAGTCTTACCGATGCGCATCGTATTCCAGATTTCAAGCTCCATAGCGCGCTGGGGCAGGGTGTTTGCAAGATAAGATCGTGCAAAGTATTTTCGGTCTGCATAGGAAATATTATTTAATGATAGGGCAATTAAAGCCGCTGCTGCAAATAATGTTAGTGTTTTTTTCATAAGCCTCCTTAAATAAATGTGTTTATTATTTATATCTAATCTAAATAAGAATAAGCAATTTGCCAAACACTAAATTATTGAATTGAATTCTCGATTTAACTTTGAAGATGTAATTACATCAATTGTATTTATGCTCTTAACTTGCTGCGTTGCAGGAATGACCTGCCCCTTGGTCGTTTTGGCCTACGAATATATTTAGATGTGTTGGGTTGAAATTGTAAGTAAGACTTTTGATTGATCGAAATTTTCTTATTTCAATAGATTTAATAATGTCCATAATACCTCTGATGAAATACTTTTATAGATGAATAGATGTTGCCTTTGAATTATAGTCTCACTCAATCCAAAACTCCCAAACATAATATGGGCAGGGGATATTTGGTTTGTTCATTACCGCATAAAAGCTATACTCAATTATAGAGTCATCAAAATCAGAGAGCAGAACAATAAAGATAGGACTAAGAGCAATATTTTGTCTTACGTCAGTTATTATTCCCATATCATTATGGCAATCGTATATTGCTGGTCTGTACCACGCAGCCGCAATGTTGAAGCCTTTTGCATAAAGCATATTAAGAAATGCATCTATTTTATCTTCATTAATGCCTTTTATATCAAACCTAAACTGGTAGTAAAAACCTTCATCAGGCAGCCAATTGTTTCAAAGGTATCAATAATACTGTAAGTAAAATCAACAATGTGGTCTTTATCAGCTTTTGTTTTCTTTACTGTATGCTTAGGTAAAACAACTTCTGTGTAACAGCTTTGCATTGTTAAGGCAAATGCAAGTAAAGCAAACAGCATTTTTATTTTATGGTCAAGTTTCATTAAAAATTAAAAAACCGTTTTAACCTTATACTCTTTATACCCGGCAAATCTTTTTTCTAATTCAATCTCTTCCAGGTGCCGCCAGAACAAAACATTTGCAATAAATAAAACTGCAAGTGCAAAGGAGATAACTCCGTTAAAAAATAATGGTCCGCCAAGCAGCCAGCAAATAAAACCTAAATACATCGGGTGCCGCACTTTAGAGTAAATACCCTTTGTTATAAGGTCACCGGTGTAAGTTTCAAGAGTTTTAATTGTAAACAAAGCTGTAAAAAATAAACCTGCACCTGATATTGTAATTGCAATGCCAATATATCTAACAATAGCGGGCAGGTTAATTTTGTAAACATCCACACTGCAAAGTAAAAACCAGCTAATCCAGAGCACTGCCATATTTGTAAATATAATTACAAAAGAAAGTTTACTGGCTGCAATAATTTTTTTGTGCTTTAATATTTCGTAAACAACGCGTACTATATGTGTAAGCACGCATACAATAACTAAGAGAATAAAATTACGGTTGTTCATATTTCAACCTTTAAATCAGTTCTTCATCTGTAAATCTATATACAAAACAATAAGGGCACATTTAACCATAGCAATACCAAGTACAAAGTAAATTAACTGCATTACTAATCCGGCACCGGTGGGGGAGCCAATTGCAAGTATTTCTATAAATTCAAAAAACATTATTATCAAACCCACAGCTGCAGAAAGCAGTACAGCAAATTTGTTTTTGCGTATAAGTAAAATAGCTGTTAACAAAGCACTGCCGCCAACAATAATCATAAGAGCAAGTCCGGGTATTGTGTAATCAGTAAAGATGGAGCCTTTAAGTTCTTCAATCGGCGGGGCGGCAATACCTGTAAGTAAACAGAATCCGCCGGGTATTGCGGTAAGAGCTAAAAATATATTAAGGATAATAAGGCTTGTGTAAAGAGTTTTTCTAAGTAATTGCATCAGTATTGTAAATAGTTTAGTGCAACTTAATTTATTAGAACATTTATAACAATCGACAATTAGCAATAAATAAAATTCAAAAGTCAAATACGCTGCTGCGGACAAAATTCAAAAAATACAACTCCACTTTGCTTAATGTGATAAGCTTTGCTCAGGATTGCTGTTGAGTATTTCTAAAGAATTAGTTTGTTCTTTTTTATAGAATGATTTTTTAGCCCTAGTAAGTAATAAAATTAATATAACTGCAGCTAAAGTATTAATAATTACGGCACCATTTATTGTTTGTTCAAAGAATATGTATCCATGTAAAATACTGTTAACAGCAAATATGGCAGAAAGTATAATTCCGCCTGATATATAATTTTCATTTTGCTCATATAAAGCTATTGCTGTTATAAAAGCAGCAGCACTTAATATTATGTAAGCAAGTGTTAAAATTACTAGTGTAATAGAACTGGAATCAATTTCGATCAGTATATCAGTATTGTTTATCAGATCAATAACACCGCCTATACCGCGCACCACACCAAGCAAAAAAAACATTGCAGATGCAGTGCAAAGAAATTTACATCTTCCTCTAAGCTTCATACCGTTACTTCAATCTAATTATGAAATAGTTTTTTAATTAAATAGTAATCCGGTCTGTTTACCCCTTACAGAACCGGATTATAACTATGCAAAAGTTTCCGGTTTGTTAGCCTCCAACAAACCGGAGCGTTACACCTCTAATCGGAAAGAAGTGCAACGTAAAATATTATTCGGCATTCAGTACGCTAAACGTAATCTGCGGAATAATTTATTTTTTATTCTTCAAAACCAGACCCTTCCCCCAGCAGGGTGTGGAAAATCTACAGCTCTTGTAAATCAGCAAGATAATCAAGCTCTGTATATTCGTTATCAGTAATAATAGCTCTGCCATTTTTTGTAACTAATGCAACGTTAGATCCTTTTTTCCATTCACCCGAATTACTTTTAAGAATGGTATAAAAAGTTTTTCCATCGTACATAGCGTTTATCACTTCGTCCTTGGTCCAGGTAGAACCTGCACCAACCTCATCACCGGTATCCTGATGAACTTTAAGATATGCAATAGCGTTCTTGCGCATCTCGTTTTCATATCTTATAGCAGAGATAAGATAATCAGCCCATTTACTCATGTTGTTCCCTCGTTCATTGTTTTTGTTTATTTGCAAACTTCTATGCTGTTAAAATTATTTCTAAGAATATTTCGTTATCTGTAAAATGTGTTAATCTCTTTTGCAGATACCTAAATAATTTTCTTAAAAGAACTACCTAATTATAATATCGGAGGGTTGATTTTGGTTTAGTACATGTACTAACGATTTTTGATCAAAAACGAAGAAAATGAAAAAAATTAGTCCTTAAAGGCCGGTGTAACGTTGTAAGTTAGCTTTTGATGGTCTTCTCTGAATGTTGCAAAGAAGATTGCAAGTAGAATTTGAAATGCGAGATTTAAATAAAATAAAATTATTGCCTGGTGATCTCCATTAAGATAAATAATCAAACTTGCAACGGAAGTAGTCATATAAAACGCCAGCACTAAATGAAAGATATTTACTATCTGTTTATGATGCAGTTCCAGAATTATTTTAAAAATAATTCTTAATAATATAAGTGTATGAATTACAAGCATTATGATATCAAGATTTGAAATTGTAAAATAAAGTACAGCAGTTAGAATAAATACAAAAATCTCAACCGGAGTTATTGTGAATTTTTTTTGTCTATCAATGTTTATTGAGAAAAATAATAACGGTGCAATGATTACGGAAATTACAACCGGGGAGAGGTGAGTTACTTTCATAAACAAACTTGCCAAAGGATCTGATATACCGAGTAACAAAAAAAAGTAAAATAAATTACATCTATATTGCCTGAATATTGGGAATATCCAGGCAAGCATTGAAAGATATAAAATTATAATTGCTAGCGGCATTAATCTTCCGGACAAAGTGGCGGACATTTAGCGCCGCTTTCAAGTGTATAATTTCCAAGTGAAACAGAGAGAACTTCTCTTCTTTGTTCGATTACAACTGATTGTGAATTACTTTTAGAAAGTAATTCTTGAACAGCAGAAACATTATAAGCTGTAAAAACATCAGTGTCTGAATATTCAGCTTTTGCAGGGTATAGTAATTTACGGTTGTTATCCAATATGATAGTAATCTTATTAACCATGCCAAACATTATCGTCTTTTCAGTTTTATATAAGAGTTCAATAACTTTTTCGCGCTGTACTTCGCCCGAAGAAATTACAGCTCCAAATTGCTGATATGCTTCTGTGTTTGTATAAACTTTACCGATTTGTTGTGTTGGACTACAGGACAAAAACAACAAAAGTAATACTGAAATAGTGATGAAGTGATAAATTTTGTTCATAGCGATCCTTGCATATAATGATAAAAATATTTTTTGCAATGGGAACATATTAAAAATACTCGGATAATGGTTTAGTACATGTACTAACGATTTTTTAGGATTCATCATACAGGCTTCTCCTTTTTTTGCTCAAAATGCTTAATTCCACACTTTGCTAACTCGATCTGTGTCTTAATATTAAACTTTCTTAAAAGATTAGAACGGTAATAATCAATAGTTTTTTTACTTAACAGCATTTTATCAGCAATATCTTTGCTGGTTGCTCCATCAATTATCATTTGCAGTATTTGTTCTTCGCGAAAATTTAAATCAACATTAAAAAATAAATCTTCTTCTGATTTTTTTTCATAGTCATTAAATAACTGAGCAAGAGCTTCCTCGGTCCACTTACTGCCGAAATATTTTTCTCCGTTATAGACTTTATCTATTGCTAAAAATAATTCATCTTCTAAAATATTTTTGTTAACTAAACCCATTCCACCGGATTTAATAACTTTATATACATATTCACCGGCATCGTACATTGATAAAAACAATGCTTTAGCTTTAGTATCCTGTTTAAGAATTTCCTGCACACTTTGTATTCCGGTTAATCCAGGCATTGCAATATCTGCGAGCATAATATCAGGATGATAATAAAAATACTTCTCAATAAGTTCAATACCGTTTTCAGCTTCTGCTATAACAGTAAAATCTTTATGATCCTCCAGAAGTCTGATAACACCTTGCCTGAACAAAGTATGATCATCAGCTACTAATATTTTTATAACTCGATTTTTCATCTTGATTTATAGTTTCAATCGGGAAAGCGGCTATAACTACAGTTCCGCTGTTGTTAGTAGAATCTATTTGAAAAGTGCCGTTTAATTTTTCAACAGTTTCCTGCATATTCATAACACCAAGGCCGTCTGAGATATATTTATCATTTAAAAGTTTCTTTGGCTTGAATCCAATCCCATCATCAGAAATAAATAACACAAGTGTATCATCATCCAGCAGCAAATTAATATTGAATGAAGTTGCTTTTGCATGTCTTATTATGTTGTTAAGTGATTCCTGTATAACTCTAAATATACAAACTTCAAGTTCTTTAGAAATGCTTAATTGATGTTCCGGAAATTGTAGTTGATACTTAAAACCTGCTTCACGAGCAACATTGTTACACATTGATTTAACGACTGTTTCTAATCCAAGTTCTTCTATGTTAAGTGGTTTTAAATTGTGTGCAAGTTCGCGTATATCTTTTAATGTTGAATCGAGAATGTTTATCGTTCTTAGATATTCATGTTCATCTAACCCGGCATTTATAAACTTTTTATAGTTACCAACATTAAGTTTAATCAGTAGCATATTCTGTGCGATAGAATCGTGCAAAATTCTTGATAATCTGTTTCTTTCTTCTTCTATTACTTTTTGTAAATGAGCTGAAGAGTTTCTAAGCAGGTTTTGATAGTTTGTCATTTGTCTATCATATTCCTTCTGTGCAGTTGTATCCCAAAAGTAAAGTTGAGCCATATCCAGAAAAGAGATTCCATGAAAATTGATATCATAATATCTGTCCTTCAATTCCAAAGGAAGTATAAATGATTTATCATTCTGGATTATTCCTTTTATATCAATTTCAATTTTAGAAACAATTGAATCAAGGCTGCTTTTATTTATTTCAAGCAGCGGAAATCTTTCTTTGGCCGATTTATTTAAACTTGTTATTAAACCGGAAGAGTTAATTCGCATAATAGGATTCGGATCAAGTTCAGAAAACATAGCAAGTATTTTTGCAGTGGTCAACTCAAATTGCTTTTGATCTTTTCTGTGTTTTCTCAGCATCGGATTATAAATATATCTATAGGATATATAGATAATTGCTGTAACCAAAATAAAAATTAAGATAGATATGTAGACAGGATTATAAAAGCTCGGTAAAGATTTTAGATATTCGTTTACCTCGCTGGATTTTTGAAATAGAAGCT
>CALLZX010000011.1 GCA_937858935.1 uncultured Ignavibacteriales bacterium
CTGTTAATTTATTTTCGCTCATATGTTTTATCTTTCTGTGATTGTCATTGCGAGTCCCGATTTATCAGGACGAAGCAATCTGTCAAATTGGTAGATTGCTTCGCTCAAAGACTCGCTCGCAATGACGATCATACTAGTTTTGAAATTTTATTAATTAATTTCTGCCGTGCTTTGTACAACCTGCTTTTAACAAGGTCTTCATCAATCTCAAGTAAAGAAGCAATTTCTTTATAGCTTAATCCCGAATATTCTTTTAATATAAAAACCTCTCTAAAATCTTCATTCATAACTTCGAGTTCATTCAAGATCAGTTTTTTTAGCTCCGTGTTTTCTATTTCATCAGCAAGCGAAGTTTTATTTTCTATCTCAAAATTTTCAATATCCACAGCTTCAGTAATAAACTTTTTGTTTTTTGTATTTCTTAAAAAGCTCATCATTTCATTACGTGCTGTTTTGAACAACCAGAATTGTAAGCTCTGTTTGTTGTGGATGTTATTAAGATTTTCAAACAACTTAATAAACACATCCTGCACAATATCATCTGCACGCATCTTATCATTAAGCATTTTTAATGCATAATTGTAAATCCGCTTCTTGTGTTTATTGAAGAGGATTGTGAACTCAATTATTTGATTTTCTTTTCGCTGCAAAATCGATTTTTGTTTCTTATCTAAAAGATGCTAAAAATTTCTAAATGTTTCCGGCAAAGAAAAAGTATTTTGGAATAATCTTTGCAACTATTACGTATAGAATAAAATTTATCCCAACAGGGCGCCTTTTTTTAAGCTTTAATAATCTATTTTGATACTATTGTATTAATTGGATAATTATGTTAAAAAGTTTTCTACAGGTAATTTTTACATTTTGGCGATTAAATTCTATATTTACACAGGAAATTGAGCATAATTTCTAAATAACTATTCCAAAACAATATAAGGACTAACAAACATGCGTAAGCTACTATTTGTTCTAATGTTAGTGTTCACTTCATTAATTTACTTTTCCTGCGATACTGCCGAAAACCCTGAAGATCAGAATACCGATATTCCGGGTGATCCGACCGGAGTAACGGTTCCAACCCCTACAAAAAACAATGTTTTACCATCTGCTTCAATTACAACAACCGGCAGCAGAGTAAAATTAAACTTACTTGGGTTGATTGATCCAACAACAAACCAACCTTTAACATTAAGTTATAATTCAACCAATCCGCAAGCATCAAACATTTTTGTTGAAGAAGATGGAATTGTACAGGGATTAAAAGTTACAAAAGTTGGAACGGGTAATGTTCTTACTGCAGATATAGTTTTTCTAGTTGATAACTCTGGCAGTATGGGAGATGAAGCAGATTCTGTTGCGGCAAGTATAATCGATTTTGCAAATTACTTACAAGCAAGCGGCCTAGATGTTAAATTTGCTGTAGTGGGTTATGATAGTTATCCAAACGGTGGAATCAATTTTACAAATGCTCAAACACTTAGCTCTTATTTAAATCGTGAAACCGGCACATACAGAACTTATTATTTTGCAGGACCAGATAGTGCTGCTCTTACAGAACGCGGATACAATTTCGGTTATGCTGGCGGTGAAAACGGAGTTATTGCAGCAATTTTTGCAGATAGTGTATACGGGTGGAGAGCTGGTGCACAGAGAGTAT
This sequence comes from uncultured Ignavibacteriales bacterium, assembly GCA_937858935.1. Lineage (GTDB taxonomy): Bacteria > Bacteroidota > Ignavibacteria > Ignavibacteriales > Ignavibacteriaceae > IGN3. Next base: position 1,658 of record CALLZX010000011.1, read on the forward strand.
TTATAAACTTTACTGATGAACCGACTCAATCACTTTCCGATGGAACATGGAACAATGCTATGGGATGTAGTTTATTAAGCGGTAAAGCAACTGTTCACACTGTTTTCAGTGAAGATTCAACTTATTATACCTGGGATAGTGATGACGAAAGACCATGGGAACTTTCAACCTGCACAGGTGGAACAATTAAGTTTATACCTTATGATGCAACCGGTCTTAATTTAAAAGATTTACCAGTTGCAGGTGCACTTGCAAACAGTTACTTAGTTGAATTTGTAACTGCCAAAACCGGTGTTGCCCATACTGTTAAGGTTACTGTTTATACTTCTACTGCAGATGGTGTTCAAACGTATAATATAACATATTAGCGTAATTTATCTCTAATTAAATCAAGCCAATCACCTTAAAAGTGATTGGCTTTTTTGTTGAAATCGTGCTAAGGCAAATCACATCTCTCTAAGTTTTACATTGCTAAACTTCTCATTCTTTGGTACTTTTAGCCATTAAATTCTAAGAAAATGAAGAAAATTTTAATTTTAGGTTCTTCTGGTTCTATTGGTGTTAATACACTTAATGTTGTCAGGAATTTTCCGGATAAATTTAATGTTGTTGGATTAACAGTAAACTCAAGAATTGATGTTTTAGAACATCAGATAAAAGAATTTAATCCGGAATTTGTTGTAGTAACGGATGAATCTAAAGCTAAAGAGCTTAGATCTAAAATTGGAAATTTGTGTGAAGTTCTTACTGGTTATGATGAATTATTAAATGCGGCTGAGCTTAGAGATTATGATATTCTTCTCGGTTCTATGGTTGGCTTTGCAGGATTAGCACCAACTCTTGAAGCAATTAAACGCGGAAAGAGAATAGCGCTGGCAAATAAGGAAACGTTGGTAGTGGCCGGTGAACTTGTTACGAAATTAGTTTTAGAAAATTGTGCAGAAATACTTCCTGTTGATTCTGAGCACTCAGCAATTTATCAGTGTTTGGTTGGTGAAAATCTTAATGAAGTTGAAAAGCTAATTTTAACTGCTTCAGGCGGTCCGTTTTTAAATAAGGATAAATCGTTTTTTGAAAATGCTACTGTGGATGAAGCACTTAATCATCCGAACTGGAAAATGGGGAGCAAAATTACCATAGATTCAGCTACGATGATGAATAAAGGACTTGAAGTTATTGAAGCACATTGGTTATTTGGATTACCTGTTGATAAAATTAATGTGGTTATTCATCCGCAATCCATAATTCATTCTATGGTTCAGTTTGTGGATGGATCGATAAAAGCACAGCTTGGTTTGCCGGATATGAAATTGCCGATACAATACGCCCTAACTTTTCCGGAAAGATTGCAGAATGATTTTAAGCGAACCAATTTAGCGGTAATAAATAATCTCTCATTTTTTGAACCGGATTTTAATAAGTTTGAGTGCCTAAAATTAGCTTTCGATGTTCTGAAATCAGGCGGCACAGCACCTTGCATTTTGAATGCTGCAAACGAGATTGCTGTTGATATGTTTATCAATAAGAAAATAAAATTCTCTCAGATTTCTGAATTGATTAATAGGGCTCTGGATAAAATTGAAAATCATTTTGATCCTGATATTGAAACAATTTTTGAGTGTGATAAAGTAACCAGAGAGTTTCTTCTGGATGCTTGATTCTAGATACTAGATGCTGGGCAAAAAATTTTACTTTATAAATATCTAAATAAGGATAAATGAATTATAAGGATTTGGAAATTTGGCAGCTATCAAGAGAAGTAGTAATTGAAATACATAAGATGAGTTTAGCATTGCCAAAATTTGAGATGTATGAAGAAGGCAGCCAGATTAGAAGATCAAGTAAATCGGTGAAAGCAAATATTGTTGAAGGATACGGAAGAAGAAATTATAAAAATGAATACTTAAGATTTATCACGTTTGCTTTGGCATCTAACGATGAGACTTTAGATCATCTTGAAACTTTGTTTGAGACGGGATCGCTTGCTGATAAAATTTTTTACGATAACATTCACAACAAAATAGAATTATTAGGGAAAAAGATTAATCGTTTTTTACAATCGGTTCAAGCGGATCATTTAAGCGATAAATAATTGATATAGAAGAGTGTGTTTATCCAGCATCTAGGATCAAGAATCCAGGATCATTTTTTAAATATGAAATAATAAATCGATTTAGTTTAAGGAGTTTACAAGTAAGATGGATTATATAATTTATTTCGCGATTACAATTGGCATTTTAGTTTTCATCCACGAGTTTGGACATTTTGCCGCCGCTAAGTTAAGCGGAATGCGGGCAGATGTTTTTGCCATTGGATTTGGTAAAAGATTATTTGGATATAATAAAAAATCCGGATTTTCATTTGGTGAACTTCCTAAAGATTTTGATGGTGAAGGACATACGGATTACAGATTAAGTTTACTGCCGCTTGGCGGCTATGTAAAAATAGCTGGAATGGTTGATGAAAGCATGGATACAAGCTTTGTTGAAAAAGAACCTCAGCCATATGAATTCCGTGCAAAACCATTATGGGCAAAAGTGTTTGTAATTACCGCCGGTGTATTTATGAATCTTATGCTTGCGTGGATAATTTTCTGGGGTGCAAATTTCTTCCAGGGAAAACCCATCACACCAACCACAACTTTAGCTTATGTTGAGGACGGAAGTCCTGCTTCATTAGCAGGATTTGTAACCGGTGACAAAATAATAAGTGTTAATGGAAAGAAAGTTTATAATTGGGAAGATTTACGTGCAGAGATTTTCATCAACACCCTTGGTGAAAATATTTATGTTAATGTACTTCGTGCCGGTGCAGAACAAAAACTTTTGGTTCAAAGGAAATTAATTCCTGATGATGAAACACAAGCTATGTTTTTAATTCCGGAGGGAGTTAAACCTGCAATTGGTGAAGTTGTTAAAGATTCACCGGCAGAAAAATCAGGAATAAAAGCAGGGGATATTTTATTAAGTGTTAACGGAATTACTCTTTACAGTGCAAAACAAACAACAGAAATTATATCCGCAAACGCAGAAAAAGAATTACAACTTGTTGTGCAAAGAGATAAAAAAGAAATAAATCTTTCTGTAACCCCTGGAACAGATGCAAAAATCGGAGTAGCAATTGGCCCTGTGTTTATGGGCGAAACTAAGATGAGAACTTATGGTGCTTTTGAATCTGTGTACTATGGCTGGAAAGATATTGAAAAGATGACGGCATTAACTTTTTCTATGATAGGAAAAGTTTTTACTGGTGATGTTGAATTTAAAAAAGCATTCGGCGGCCCAATTAAAATTGCACAGATTGCAGCAAAATCTGCTGATTCCGGAATTTCGAGCTTTCTATACTTCCTTGCGTTATTAAGCTTAAGCTTGGCAATTCTAAACATATTGCCCTTTCCAGTTCTTGATGGTGGACATTTAGTAATGATTTTAATAGAATCGGCTATTAAACGTGAGATACCAATTAAAATTAAAATGGCGATACAGAATACTGGATTAGTACTTCTTCTGCTGTTAATGGCATTTATAATTTATAATGATATTCTTTCGTTATAATTTTTAATATATAAAAGATGACATCTTTTAACGATGTCATCTTTTATTCAGATTATTTCCACCCATCACATTTCTTTACCACAGATAAAAAAAATTCCTAGTTTCTGGTCCCTATCTAATAAGTTACCTCTGCAAACTTAAAAATGATTCCCTTTTATAAAGGTTAAGATTATATTTGATATGAAGACCGCGAGACTTAATACAAAAGTAAATTTTGGTTTAGATAAACCTGTAACTAAAAGTGATGTTATAGAACCATTGAAAAGAAAAAATTTATATTGGATTTCTCAGGTATCCGGCTGGAGTTTATTTGTAATTGTAAACTTACTAATTATCTCTTCCTTTGAAACCATTCCCCTAAACAGGGTTGCATTGTGGATATTATTGGGAATTTTTGGATTCATTTTTTCTCATTTATATCGTCTCTATCTCAAAAAAAATAACTGGACAAATCTCACACTCAAAAAAATCATTCCAAGAATACTAATTGCAAGCTTTACTGTTGCTTTAATAATCTACATTCCGGTTTATATTTCTGGTCATCTACTTGGAGTTGAAAAAGATGCAGAACATTTAGCTGCGGCTATTATTGCAAGTGTTCTTAATGTTACAAGTGTTGTGTTAGTTTGGTCTTTAATTTACTTCGCAATACATTATTTTGAGAATTCGAAGAAGGCAGAGATTGAAACATTAATATTTGAAGCGGCCGTAAAGGATTTTGAATTAAAAACTCTAAAGGCGCAATTAAATCCGCATTTTATGTTTAATGCAATGAACAGCATTCGTGCATTGATTGAAGAAGATCCGCAGAATGCAAAAGATGCAATTACAAAACTTTCAAATCTTATGCGGTACACTTTAAAGATTGAAAGGACTGAAACAGTATCGCTTGCTGAGGAATTAAAAACCATTCAAGATTATCTTGATCTTGAAAAAATAAGATTTGAAGAACGTCTTAATTATAAAATTAAATCAACAGCTGATGCTGATAGGGTTGAGATTCCGCCAATGATGGTTCAAACACTTGTTGAAAACGGAATTAAACATGGTATTTCTAAAATTACTACTGGAGGCGAAGTTGATGTACAGGCAAAAATTAGTAATTCAAGCCTGATTGTTGAAATTAGAAATACGGGCAAGTTTGATGAAGAAGCATTAAAAAATTCCCGCGGATTTGGTGTAAGTAATACAAAACATAGATTATCTTTATTGTACGGAGAAAATGCTTCTCTAACCTTAACAAATGAACATAACAACACAGTTCTTACAAAGCTTAAAATACCATCAGGAGGTTCAAAGTAATGAAAGCATTAGTTATAGACGATGAGCGACTAGCTCGTACAGAGTTAATAAGATTATTAGAGCCGTTTAAAGAAATAGAAATTGTAGGAGAAGCTGTTAATGCAGATGATGCGCATAACAAAATCTCTGAGTTAAGTCCGGATGTGATTTTTCTTGATATTCAAATGCCGGGAAAAACTGGATTTGAATTACTAGAAGAATTAGATAGCGTTCCTAAAGTAATTTTCACAACAGCGTATGATGAGTACGCTCTAAAAGCATTTGAGTATAATGCGCTTGATTATCTTTTAAAACCAATTGAACCTGCACGATTAGAAGAATCAATAAAAAAATTGATTGAGGGCAAACGAAAAGATCGCACTCAAGATTTATCTCATGAAACATTAACTGCCGAGGATCAGGTATTTGTTAAAGACGGAGATAAATGCTGGTTTGTTAAATTAGAAAAAGTCCGCTTGATGGAATCCGAAGGTAATTATGTGCGGTTATATTTTGATGAAAACAAACCGCTAATCTTGAGAACATTAAACTATCTTGATGAAAGATTAGACCGTAAATCATTTTTCCGCGCAAGCAGAAAACATATTATTAACCTTAAATGGGTTGAGAATATAGAGCCTTGGTTAAACGGCGGTTTGCTTGCAAAATTAAAGGGCGGACATAAAATTGAAGTCTCCAGAAGACAGGCAGTTAAGTTTAAAGAGATGCTGAGCCTGTAATTTTTTTCTAGATGTCATTCCCGCAAAAGCGGGAATCCATTAGCCAAACATTTTGTAGATGCCGGATCTCCCATCTGAATGCCTTTGGCAGAGTCCGGCATGACAAA
>CALLZX010000012.1 GCA_937858935.1 uncultured Ignavibacteriales bacterium
AACTGAATGATCATCAATCACACCAATCGAATCAAAGTACTCGATATTTTCCTTTTTGTGTCTTCTCTTAACTTCAGCAATTTCATGTTTATTTTCTGATGAATGAGTGTGAAATAAACTTCCGGGAAAATTTTTTTTCATTTCAAAAGATTCTTTAAGCAGTTTTTCTGAAGATGATAAAACAAATCGTGGCGCAAAACCGTATTTAATTTTTCCGTTTGATGTGTTGTGATATGTTCTGGCTAATTGATAAATCTCATCAAGTTCTGATTTTGTATCCGATTTAAATGCAGGAAATAAATCATTTTTATCAATTAAACATTTACCAGCTATTGCACGTATTCCAGAACTTTGCAATTCTTCAAAAATAACTTCTTGATGTCTCAGAGTTCCCATATCAAGCAAAGTTGTTGTTCCACTTAACAGCAATTCATTTATTCCCAATCTGACAGAACTTAAAAGAGAATTTTTATTATGTGCGTTTTCATAAGGAAAGATTCTTAGTTGCAGCCAATCAAGCAGCTCGAGATCATCAGCTAATCCACGAAACAATGTTTGGCAAAGGTGAATATGTGTTTGTACAAATCCGGGAATTAAAGTTAGATCATCAAATCGAAAAACTCTTTGTTTTTTTTGGGAAAAATATTTTTCATCATTCTGTTTGATGGAAATAATTTTGTCATTTTCAATTTCCACAAAGTGATTTTTTAGAATTCTATCTTTACCATCAACTGTTATAATATTTTTTGGTACGATAATCATTATTCAGTTTTCCCTTTTTCTTCAAATATATTATCCATCATTTCAAATGCATATCTCAAATGTGGAATAACGATTGAACCGCCGACAATCAAAGCAATATTAAATGTTTCCATTAATTCTTCTCTTGTTGCACCTTCGTGGATTGAGCGATCAATATGATAAAAAATGCAATCGTTGCATCTTAAAACCATCGAAGCAGATAATCCCATTAACTCCTTTGTCTTTGCATTCAAAGCTCCATCAATATAGGCTTTGTTATCCAGTGCAAAAAATTTGTTAAAGTCTCTAAAACCTGAGTTTAATATTTTATCGTTCATTTCTGTACGATATGCACGAGTTTCAGTTGAAGTTTTTTTCATAATATTTTTTTCAATCTTTTTTCTGTAGATCAAATGTCAGTCTGAGCCTGTCGAAGACTGACAGTCATACTTCGACTGCGCCCAGTGTGACATTGTATTTATTTTTCAAAGCTCATCTAAAAATTTATTTTTATCTGCATCATAAGAAACTTCTAGCTTATTTGCTGGTGTACCTAATTCTTCATCCTCCCAATCATACTTTTTGGGCGGATCAACTTTTCTAAAAATAAAAGATGATATCAAACCAACAATTGCTCCAAATAAATGAGATTCCCATGAAACACCTTTTTCAACTGGAAGAACACCCCAAATCAATCCACCGTAAAGGAATATTACAATAAGTGCTAATGCAATTGAACGATTATCTTTTCTAAAAATACCACTGAAAAATAAGAAGGAAACAAATCCGTAAATAATACCACTTGCACCAATGTGATATACTTCCCTTCCAAATATCCAGACCAAAATTCCAGTTCCTAAATAGATTATTGTAAAAACCCTGTATGCTACTTTAGGATAGAAATAAAAAATCCCAAGTCCCATAAAAACTAATGGCGCTGTGTTGGAGATTAAATGTGAAAATCCACCATGAATTAATGGTGAAGTGAAAATTCCTACAAGCCCGCTGAGATTTCTAGGAAGAACTCCAAGTTTGTATGGATAAATATCAAATAAATAAGTGGCTAAATAGATTATCCACAACAAAATTGGAAATGTTAAAGGAATAATAAGTTTTCGAAAATATTCTTTTTGATTTTTCAATTATTAAAATTTCAGAAGTTCAATTGATGTGTAAAAATAAAATTATAAATACTCTTAAGAAAGTTATTAGATCACAGAAAAAAGCCGGATAAAAATCCGGCTTTAAATCATTACTATTTAATATTAGCTAATATTCCCTTAATTCTATCTTTCTGATTATCAGGTGCCATTCCCAAAGCCTTTTCATAAAGCTGTTTTGATTTTACTCTATCGCCTTTGGTCAACAATCCTTCAGCCAAACTATCCCATGCGTTCCACGAATCAGGATGATCAACAGTATTTTTTTCAAAAACTTTTAATGCTTCTTCTGTTTTTCCAATTCCCATTAACTGATATCCCAATGCATTAACCTGAGCTTCATCTATTCCAGGTAAAGCGAACGCTTCTTTCTTAATTTTTTCTGCTTCCTCTGATTTTCCCATACTTTCAAGAATTAAAGATTTTGTCATAAGGTTTGTAAGATTTTTATTGATACCGATTGATCTATCTACCCAAGCTAATGCTTTATCTAAATTATAATTATTGCCTAGAGAATAAGTTGCAATCTGATTCCATCCTTGCCAGAAAAATCCCGGAACTCCTGTTAATTCCTTCTCCATATTTGCAATTACAGTTTCGTTAACATCAACTTCAATCTTAATCGGAATAGAAAGTTTTTCCCATTTCAAAGTAAGTGTAGTTGCTTTTGCGCTTAGTTCATCGAATGAGTATGATAGCCATTCCTGAAAATCATTTGCAACAGGTGTTACTGTAAATCTAGCCGCATCATTTTTTTCATTGTAAAAAAAACTTCCCCACGCTGCATGATCTTTACTTAATATTATAGTCCAGGTATTTTTTGTTGGAATCATGTGTAAACCATAAGTTCCTGCAGCAACTTTTTTAGACTCAACCATGACATCGGTTGAAAAAGAAATTGTGGTGTTTTCATTTGCACCTGCTCGCCACACTTGGTCGTATGGGACAATGCCGCCCCAAACTACTCTATTATTAACAGCAGGGCGATGATATACAACTTCGATATCTGTAAGTCCAATTCTTTGTGAAACTGATGCTTTCTGACTCGCCTGTGGAGTTGTTAGATTTTGCTGTGCAGAAATTGAGATAACGAATAATAAAAAAACAATCAGTGTTGAGATTTTAACCATACCATACCTCTCTTTTTTTGAAATGAATGAGAGAAAATAAAAGTAAAATTATATTAAAAATATTTTTAATTGATGAACGGCTGATCCAACTGATTAAAGTTAAATTTAATATTACTGAGTGAGTATTTTATTAAGAATTTCATCACTAATATTTAATAACCCGACCGAAGGTAATCTTTTAGTTAATTCTTTCCAGTTTTTATCTGCAGCAAATATTTCCTTAAACATTGGCAATGCTTTTTCAACCTCTCCTGTATTTGCAAGTGTAACCGCTGTCCAGTATTTCATTTCAAGATTATCAGGAAACATTTTCATTGCTGCATTATATTCATCCATAGCCAGTTTCATATCATTTTTTTCCACAGCAAGATCTCCCTTATTCATATGTTCGTAGGCGCGGTAAACACTTAACAGCCTTTTTATTTCATCAACAGGATTTGGATTATCTTCAACACGCAAATCAATCAATCTATCTTCCCAAAGATTTCCTGATGCCTCACCTTTAACAACTAATAAGCAAGCTGATTGTTTTCCCCTAATATCACCACCTTCATTTTGCGCTGCTTCGAGAGCAGCAATTAATCTTTCAGCAAGTGGTCCTTTTGTTTTTTCAAATGCTTTGGACATTGCATTCCAAACTGTATTATTCAACATCATATTAGCTTGTACTGAGTAACCATTTCCAATAAAATGTCCGGCTTCGGAAATACATTTTGATCCTGTATATGCAAAAGAATTTCCTTTGGAATCAACAATTGCAA
>CALLZX010000013.1 GCA_937858935.1 uncultured Ignavibacteriales bacterium
AAATCTGTTACAGGATTTGTTGCAGTTGGTGGTGTATAAGTTAGTGAGCTAAAGTTATTCTGGTATTCTTGATTCGCCCTAATAACATTTTGTCTTGCAATGGTAATTGAATTGATTTCATCAGATCCTCTGCCAACAACTAAGGCCAAAATAATTTCTGCGGGTTTATTTTTTTCAAGTGTAAACGGACCCATACTTGCAAATTTTCTATCATCAAGAGGTATTTTATCCAGCCAGCCAATTCTTTCAACAGGATCGCCAGAAAACCACTTAATTGGATTAATAATACTACAATCAACATTTCCATATACTTTTCCCCAAAGCGTATCACAAGGATTTAAAGCATTTCCATAGCCATCAAGTCCGAAAATATAATTATGGACATATTGTGGTGTAGAGGGAAAACTTTGGCCGGGAGAGTTTTTACCATAGCCAGCAAATGAAAACAAACCAAGGTTTTTATAGCCTTGCAAGCTTCTCTCGCCAAGCAACACTCCGTTTTTTATAAATGCAGTATCAATAGCTTCATTTGTCTGGGTAACCGGGCCCTGTATTATCGTAGTATAAATGGCTGGCGGGTTAATACCATACTGGTTGTCTTCATTAAAGTTATATGTAAAGATTGAGTTTAAAGTTGTATCACATCCGCTAAGATCATCAGAAGCCCAACCTAGATCTGTATCATCCCAGGGACTAAAAAAGACTGAATCTAAAATCTCATCGACAATTCCAGTGTTTTCAATTTTATACTTTATAAAGATTATATTTTCCAGAACAGGATTATTGCTGGCAAAAAGTGTTTGTTGAATATTTATTCCGATCTGAGAAACATTATATAATCTTTGATTTGCCGGAACGCCGTCATTATAAACACACCAGGCAATTTCATCTCCAATTATCGGCGGCATATCTTCATTTAAATCCCAGGTGCCATTATAATTACGATCAATTGGGGTATAAATTCCATCACCATTTCCATCATAAAAATCTGCACCAAGTAAGACTGCTTGTTTCCATTTTTGCCAGCTATCACCAAAAGGTAAATCACTTTTTCTTACAACATAAATATTGTTTAATGAATCTTCAGGAATATTTCCAACTATTCCCGGTTGATAATCTATTGAACCCTCCGATACTGTTGTTGAGAAAAACTGACCATTAGAGTAACCAGAAAGAAAAAATCCGGATCTAAATAGAAACATACTTTCATCGTATTTTCCTCCAGCACCATTAATAAATGGATCGGGATCAGGAATATTTGCACTTGCTAATGAACCCCTGTTATCAATAGGCAGGTTTATTTTATTAACAAAAAAACGATGCGTTGTTTGTCCAGTTATTTGTGAATAAAGGAATAACAAAAAAAACAATATTAGCTTTACTAAATTTTTCATTTGAGGAGAATCATTTTTTTAGTTTGAACAAAATTACCAGCCTGTAGTTTATAAAAATAAATACCACTTGAAAGTTTTGATGCATTGAAATCAACTTCATAGCTTCCAGCATTTCTATAATCATTTACAAGAGTTGCAACTTCATTTCCAAGAACATCATAAATTTTTAATGTTTGATTTCCAGCGACTGGAGACTGCCAACTAATTTTTGTACTTGGATTAAACGGGTTTGGGTAGTTTTGGGATAATGAAAAGTTATTTACAATTTGATCCATGTCACTATTATCAGTAGATAAAATAATTCCAGTTTTATTAAAAACTACAACCCCAGTACCAAAAGTACTTAGCCAGATATTATTCTGTTTATCAATTACCATATCAGAAAAATCGTGGTTTATGCTATCTTTATATACTGTCCAGTTACTATTATTGTATTCTGCTAAACCATTTTCCCAACAAACCCAAAGATTATCTGAAGTGTCAGTTGTCAATGCAGTTGGAAAAAATAAAGTCGAATCTGGGGCTGGATGAAAAATGAAATCACTCCCATCAAATTGAACGATACCTTCCTCTGGATACCCTGTTGCATACCAAATATTACCTTTTCTATCCGCTGCCATAGTTTTTCCGATCCAAAAATGAGAATAAATAGTTGGAAATGAATTCCAAATAGTTCCATCAAAGCTGAATAAAGTTTTATGTCCCTCGTTTTTTGAATATGCTAATCCCCAAATTTTTCCACTAACATCCGATGTAACCTTGTATACAGTCGAATAAGGTAATCCTGAATTTATACTATCATAAACTGTCCAAACAAAACCATCGTATTTATACAATCCATTTAATGGAGTCCATGAATAACCGGCGCCGCCCCAAAAATTATTATGAATATCAATTGTTATCGGCCACATATTTCCAGTAAAGTGATGAGTTTCCCAATCAGTTCCGTTAGTTTTTATTATCCATGGCGCTTCTAAGGAGACCCAGACATAACCATTCGAATCGCCGACTACGCTCACTATATCTGAACCTAAATCCGGATATTGCAAATAATTAGTGGGATTCACTTTATCCCATTTTGCAAGACCATGAGCGGCTAACCAGATGTTTTCATCCTTATCAAGTCCAAGACAATAAAAAGAATTGCCTGGAACAGTAGAGTTACTTGTAGTAAAAACTTTCCATAGCTGAATCTGTGAGAATGCTGATGTATTTAATAATACCAACATTATTAAGAAATATTTCTTCATATTTATTACTTCTATTTAATTAAAATCATTTTTTTAGTTTGAACAAAAGAACCAGCTGTTAATCT
>CALLZX010000014.1 GCA_937858935.1 uncultured Ignavibacteriales bacterium
TTGGGATGCAGATTCTCCAATAAGCGATGGTGAAGTTGGAATTTGCGGTGTTGCGATTTCTTCACTTCAGGATATGGAAATTCTTTTTGATAAAATTCCTTTAGACAAAGTCTCTACATCGATGACAATTAATTCACCTGCTGCGATGATATTTGCATTTTATCTTGCTGTTGCGCAAAAGCAGGGAGTTGATTTTAAAAATTTACGGCACACTTCAGAACGATATTTTAAAAGAGTACATCGCACAAAAGGAATTCATATATCCGCCAACTCCTTCAATGAGAATTATTGTTGATATGATCGAGTACTGTAAGAATGAAGTTCCGCAGTGGAATCCTGTTTCAGTGAGCGGTTATCACATTCGTGAGGCAGGTTCAACATCAGTGCAGGAACTTGCTTATACACTTGCAGATGGATTTGCGTATATCGAAGCTTGTATCGAAAGAGGAATGGATGTTGATGAATTTGCTCCGCGCATTTCTTTCTTTTTTAATTCGCACTTAGATTTTTTTGAAGAGATTGCAAAATTCAGAGCAGCTAGAAAAATTTATGCAAAACGTATGAAAGAAAAATACGGTGCAAAAAATCCACGTTCCTGGTGGTTAAGATTTCATACGCAAACTGCCGGTTGTACTTTAACAGCACAACAGCCCGAGAATAATATAATAAGAACAGCATTCCAGGCATTAGCAGGAGTGCTTGGCGGAACCCAATCACTTCACACAAATTCTATGGATGAAACATTAGCATTGCCAAGTGAAAAAGCAGTTAAGATTGCTTTAAGAACCCAGCAGCTGATTGCTTACGAAACCGGAGTAATAAACTCTGTTGATCCTTTAGGTGGTAGTTATTTTGTAGAAGCTTTAACTGATAAAATGGAGAAAGAAGCAAATGCGATATTTGATCAGATAGATTCTCTTGGCGGAGTTGTTGCAGCGATTGAAACCGGATATTTCCAGAAAGAAATTGCAGACGCTGCCTATCGTTATCAAAAGGAAGTTGAGAGAAAAGAAAAGTTTATTGTAGGTGTAAATGAATTTGTAGAAGAAAATGAAAAAGTTGACATTCCAATCTTAACGGTTTCTCCTGAAGTTCAAAAGCAGCAAGTAAAACGATTAAGAGAATTAAAACAAAGTAGAAATCAAAAAGCTGTGGAAGAGAGCTTAGCTTCAATTAAGCAGGCCGCAATTGATGGCAGTAATCTTATGCCGGTATTTTTAACAGCAGCACAAAACTACGTTACTCTTGGTGAAATGATTGGCGAGTTAAAAGAAGTTTTTGGCACATATGAAGAAACCGCAGTTTTCTAATGATTAAGAATTATTTTCATTTATTACGTGTTCCTCAGTGGATAAAAAATCTTTTTGTTTTTGTTCCGTTATTGTTTTCTCTCCATTTTTTTGAAGCTGATTATTTTGTACAAACTCTTAAAGGTTTTTTTATTTTCTGCTTGGCATCAAGTTTTATATATATCATTAACGATATAATAGATGTTGAGGCCGATGCCGCCCATCCCAAGAAGAAGCTTAGACCATTACCTTCAGGAAAAATTTATAAACGATCAGCTTGGTACGCTTCTGTACTAATTTTTGTAATACTTGTGCTACTTTTATTTTTAGTAAATATAGCTTTTATTTTGTACTTGATAAGCTTTGTAGTGTTAAATGTTCTATATTCACTTTACTTCAAACATATTGTGATACTTGATGTTTTCAGTATAGCTGCGGGATTTACAATACGTGTATTGGGTGGTGCAGCAGTTATTGCAGTACCTGTTTCGAGCTGGTTAATCTTAACTACAATGTTCATTTCACTTTTTCTAGGTGTGATGAAACGTCATTCAGAGCTGGAGCAAATGTCTGATGATCAACTTGGTACAACAAGAAAAGTACTAGCTGAATATTCACTTACTTTTACAAATCAAATTGCAACCGTTGCTGCTGCAGGAGTAATAATTTGTTATGCCCTTTATACAGTTTCTCCAAGAACTGTTTCGATTTTCGGTTCTGAAAATCTTATTTACACTACACCTTTTGTTGTATTTGGTATTTTTAGATTTATGTACTTAGAATATTTAAATCAAAAAGGGGAGAACACAACTCAGATTATGCTAACTGATATTCCTATGATCATAACAGTTATTCTGTATGCTGCTACAACTGTACTTATCATATATAAAGTATTTTAATTTGATATGAAAAGAATCATTTTATCATTACTGATAATGATATTCTTTCAATTATTCATTTCTTGTTCATCAGCATTTTCTGGAAAAGAATTTGATAAGTTGAATATTAAAATCGTAGACATTGCAAGCTGGCTAAATCTAATGCCTGGTGGTCCTGGTTCATTTCATATCTCTGGTAAATATGAACTTCCAGAAGAATTAGACGAAAGAGAAATATTTCTTTATAAAATAATTGTGATTGATAACGGCAAAGAAATCTATAATTTAATAGCTGAATTGCAGTTTGTACGTAATTCATTAGAGAGAATTAAAGAATTTACTTTCACAAATTATTATCAAACTGAGATAGAACCAATACTAATGCAAAAAGATACTATCGATATACGACTTATTTTTAGTGTAAATAGTTTGCCAGTTAAAAAAGATTTAAATAAAATTCCACTTACCCGCGCATATTAGATTATTTCTAAAAATGAATCAACAAAATTATTCTGTAATCCTTTTTGATGGTGTTTGTAACTTCTGCAATTACTGGGTTAATTTTATTCTTGAGAGGGATAAAAAAAATATATTTAAGTTTGCTGCACTTCAATCAGAAAAGGGATATGAACTTCTGGATAAATTTAATCTTCCTAAGGGTGATTTTGATTCTTTTATTTTGATCGCAGATAACAAAGTATTCAAAAAATCATCTGCAGCTTTCAAAATTGCAAAACATTTGAGTGGCTGGCCAAAAATAATTATTCCCTTTAGTATTTTACCTCATTCATTAACTAATATCATATATGATTTTGTTGCTAAAAACAGGTATAAGTTTTTTGGTAAAAAGGATGCGTGCAGAATCCCAACAAAAGAAGAAAAAAGCAAATTTCTTTAGTATATCTCTAGTTTTCCTAATTGGGATAAACATTATTTTAGGTTAAATTTACCTCACAAAATTTAGAGTAAAAGTCGTATTGTTAAAGCTTAATATTGATTCAAAAGATGCTAATTCAAAGGCTCGTGCTGGATGGTTTGAAACTGATCATGGTAAAGTAGAAACCCCTATATTTATGCCTGTTGGTACTCAGGGCACGGTTAAAGCTGTGAATCAAAGCTATCTTGCAGACGAGATTAAGGCACAGATTGTTCTTGCAAACACATACCATTTGTACTTAAGACCGGGCACCGAAATACTTGAAGCAGCTGGCGGACTTCATAAGTTTATGAATTGGCAGAAACCAATTTTAACTGATAGCGGCGGTTATCAGGTTTTTAGTTTATCTGAATTAAGAAAATTAAAATCGGGTGGGGTTGAGTTTCGTTCGCATCTTGATGGTTCAAAACATTTTTTTACACCTGAAAAGGTTATTGGAATTCAAAGAAGTATTGGATCTGATATAATGATGGTTCTTGATGAATGTGCACCTTTCCCCTGTGATTATGATTATGCAAAAAATTCTGTTCAGCTTACAGGTAATTGGGCAGTATTAAATAAAGAAGCATTTGTGCGTTCTTCTCCATTGTATGATCATAGACAATTTCAGTTTGGAATAATTCAGGGAAGTATTTATAAAGATTTAAGAGAAAAATCTGTAAACGATTTATTAAAATTAGATTTTGATAGTTATGCAATTGGCGGACTTGCGGTGGGTGAACCGATGGAACAAATGTATGAACTTGTTGATTTTACAACTGATTTTATGCCTGATGACAGACCAAGATATTTAATGGGTGTAGGAAAACCTGAGAATATACTGGAATCGATAGCGCGAGGTATTGATATGTTTGATTGTGTTATGCCGACACGTAATGCACGTAATGCAAATGTATTTACTTGGAATGGAAATCTTTCAATGCGGAATGCCAAGTACAAAGATGATTTTAAACCATTAGATGAAAAATGCAATTGTTATACTTGCAGAAATTATTCTCGGGCTTATTTAAGACATCTATTTATTGCTGAAGAAATATTAGCACTTGAATTGGCATCAATTCATAATTTGTATTTTTATCTTCAATTAGTAACACAAGCTCGTATTCATATAATTGACGGTGATTTTTTGGACTGGAAAAATATAATTGTAAACGAAATATCAAAAAAGAACTAAATAAAAAACTAAAGGAGAAATAAATTGGATATATTATTAGCAATGGCACCACAAGGTGGTGAAGGTGGTGGCGGAAGTTTAATCAGCACTGTAATTATGTTTGGTGCTATCTTCGCAATCTTCTATTTCATGATTATAAGACCTCAACAGAAGCGTGCTAAAGAAAGAGAAAAACTTCTTTCAAACATCGAAAAAGGCGATAAGATTGTCACTTCAGGTGGAGTTCATGCAACTATTGTTGGTATTGAAGAAAAAACAGTACTGATTGAGATCGCTCCAAATGTTAAAGTTAAAATAGAGCGTTCTGCAATTGGTAGTGTAATAAAATAATTTAATTAGAGATTCTTATTATGTTTTGCAGTGTTGAAGAAACCATAGATGAAATAAAGAACGGTAAAGTTGTCATCGTTGTTGATGATGAAGATCGTGAGAATGAAGGCGACTTTATTTGTGCGGCTGAATATGTTACTCCGGATATTGTAAACTTTATGGTAACGCACGGCAGAGGAATGCTGTGCGTTGCAATAAACGGAAAGCGATTGGATGAGTTAAATCTTCCACTGATGGTTGAATCAAACTCTGCTTTACATGGAACGCAATTTACAGTTACTGTTGATGCGATTGAAGGAACAACTACAGGAATATCTGCTGCCGATCGTGCACATACTATAAAAAAACTTATCGATCCAAAATCCACTTCAAATGATTTTGCAAAACCAGGACACATTTTTCCTTTACGTGCTTTTGAAGAGGGCGTTCTGAGAAGAGCAGGACATACTGAGGCTGCAGTTGATTTGTGCAAGCTTGCAAATTTAAATCCTGCCGGAGTTTTGTGTGAGATACTAAAAGAAAATGGGGAGATGGCTCGTGTTCTTGAACTTGTTGAAATTGCTAAAAAGTATAATCTTAAAATTGTGACAGTTCAGGAACTGATTAAATATAGAATTAAAAATGAAAATCTTGTTGAGAAAATTTCTGATATCGATTTCCCAACTAATCATGGCAGATTCCGGCTTCATCTTTACAAAAATCTTTTGGATAAGAAAAAACAAGTTGCCTTGGTTAAAGGTGAACCTGATCCTGATAAACCTTTTCTTGTTCGTATGCACTCAGAGTGTTTAACCGGAGATGTATTTCATTCATTAAGATGTGACTGTCATGATCAATTAAATCATGCACTTGATTTGATTGAACAAAATGGTTCGGGTGCATTAGTATATATGCGGCAGGAGGGAAGAGGTATTGGTCTTGAAAACAAAATCAAAGCATACAATCTGCAGGATGAAGGTAGAGATACTGTTGAGGCTAATGAGGACCTCGGATTTAAGGCTGATTTAAGAGACTATGGAATAGGTGCACAGATATTGATCAATCTTGGAATTAAAAAAATAAATCTGCTAACAAATAATCCTAAAAAAGTAATTGGATTGAATGGATACGGTCTTGAAATAGTTGAACGTATTCCTATCGAAATTCCACCAAATAAAAACAACGAAAAGTACTTAAAAACTAAACGCGATAAGATGGGGCATATAATACTTCAGTAAAAATTAGTCATTGCATTTTACTTTCCGCTCAATCTGATTTTCATTATTTTCATACAGCAGCTATTCAAATCTTTTGATAATTATTTTGAGATGATAAAATGAAATTTCTTATCGTTATACTCTTCGCACTTTCAACCTTTGCACAACAAAAAACTGTTTACGTTGCATATATTGATACTGAAATCGGTTTAGGATTGGCTCCATACATTTCCCGTGTAATTTCCGAAGCCGAACAAAATAATGCAGATGCAATAGTATTTAAAATCAATACATT
>CALLZX010000015.1 GCA_937858935.1 uncultured Ignavibacteriales bacterium
GGAATTAGTATCGCCACTGCTTTCTTCATCACTCTCGCGCTCTTTACAACCTGAGGAAGAAACATTTTTCCTGCACCAAACAAATCACCAACCACATTCATTCCAGCCATTAACGGACCTTCAATAACTTCAATTGGCTGTGAATATTTTTGTCTTGCCTCTTCAATGTCAATATCTATAAAATCAACAATGCCTCTAACAAGAGCGTGTTTTAATCTCTCTTCAACGGGATTGTTTCGCCAATCCTCAATTTTTTCTTCTGCTTTATCTTTCTTTTTGATTGTTTCTGCAAACTCTATTAATCTTTCGGTTGCATCTGGTCTACGATTTAAAACTACATCCTCAACTTTTTCTAAAAGTTCTTTTGGAATCTCTTCATAAACTTCAAGCTGTCCAGCATTAACAATCCCCATATCCATTCCGGCTTTTATTGCGTGAAACAGAAAGGCAGAATGCATCGCCTCTCGCACAGTATCATTGCCACGAAATGAAAATGAAAGATTGCTAACACCACCACTGATTTTTGCTAACGGCAGGTTTTGTTTTATCCATCTGGTTGCTTCAAGATAATCAACAGCGTAATTATTGTGTTCTTCAATCCCGGTAGCTATCGCAAGTATGTTTGGATCAAAGATTATATCCTGAGGTTGAAACCCTATTTCTTCGGTCAATATTTTATAAGCACGAGAACAAATCTCTATTCTTCTTTTAAATGTATCCGCTTGTCCTTTTTCATCAAATGCCATAACAATAACAGCGGCACCGTACCTTAAAACTTTTCTGGCGTGCTCTTTAAATAGTTCCTCACCTTCTTTTAGCGAAATTGAATTTACAATTCCTTTTCCCTGCAAACATTTTAATCCAGCTTCAATTACACTCCATTTGGAAGAATCAATCATAATCGGAAGCTTAGCTATGTCGGGTTCTGCTTCAAGAAGATTTATAAACTTAGTCATCACAACTTCGGAATCAAGCATTCCCTCGTCCATATTAATATCTAAAACTTGTGCACCGCCTTCAACCTGATCACGTGCAACAGTAAGTGCTTCATCATATTTATTTTCTTTGATAAGGCGTGCAAACTTTTTTGAGCCCGTAACGTTCGTTCGTTCACCAATATTCATAAAATTAGAATCGGGACGATATACAACAGGTTCAAGTCCGCTTAATCGCAAATAGGATTCTTGAACTTTTGGAATTCTTGGTTTGTGTTTCTTTACAATCTCTGCGATTTCTTTAATATGTATTGGCGTAGTTCCGCAGCAACCGCCAACTACATTTACAAAACCACTTGCAAGAAAATCTTCTAGCACCGTTGCCATTGTTTGAGGAGTTTCATCATACCCGCCCATCTCGTTTGGTAAACCGGCATTTGGATAAACAGATAAAAATTTATCAGATACAGTTGAAAGATCTTCAACAAATGGCCTCATTTGTTTTGCGCCAAGTGCACAATTCAATCCCACACTAACAAGATTTTTTGCGTGAGAAACCGAAGTTAAAAATGCTTCTGTAGTTTGGCCGGATAATGTTCTTCCACTTTGATCCACAATGGTTCCGGAAATCATCACCGGAATATCAAGTGATCTTTCTGTAAGTAGTTTTTCAACTCCAAAGATTGCGGCTTTTGCGTTAAGCGTATCAAATATTGTTTCGATTAAAACTATATCAGCACCGCCATCAATCAAACCTCGAGCGGCATCATAGTATGCATCGGCAACTTCATCAAAAGTTACAGCGCGAAACCCGGGATCATTTACATTGGGGGAAAGTGAAAGTGTTTTATTGGTTGGTCCTAAAGCACCAGCGACAAATCTTGGTTTATCCGGAAATTTTTTATTGAACTCATCTGCAACTTCTTTGGCGATTTTAGCCGATTCAAAATTTATTTCATAAGCAAGATCCTGCAAATGATAATCGGCTTGAGAAATTATATTTGCATTGAATGTGTTCGTTTCAACAATATCGGCACCGGCAGCAAAATATTCCCTGTGTATCCCTTTTATAACTTCAGGTTGTGTTATAGATAGAAGATCATTGTTTCCTTTAAGATCGTGCGGGTAATCTTTAAATCTTTCACCACGAAAATCTTTTTCAGTTAATTTGTGGCGTTGAATCATCGTTCCCATCGCGCCATCAATAACAAGTATTCTTTCCGATAATAACTTTTTAAAATCTATAACTGTTGTTTTCATACTACCTTCTTTAAAATTAAAAAACCTCTATCAATGAAATGAAGAGGTATAGTAACTCAATCTTCATCTCATCTTTCCCTCCCGATAAAAATCGCGAAGGCAGGATTTAGCACCC
>CALLZX010000016.1 GCA_937858935.1 uncultured Ignavibacteriales bacterium
TTTAGTAATGCACAATGGTATATCGATCAGCAAATAATGTACGAGAACAACGCAAAGAAAAATGGATTCAATAAAGTTTCTGATATGATGAAGGCAGTTTCGCTAACAATAAAAAACTTTGTTGGGCAAGGTGGATTTCTGTTTGCAATGTGCAGCGCAACTGATTCTTATGATATTTCTCTCGCAGCAGAAGAAGTTGATATCTGCGCTCCGGTTTTTGATGGTGATGCCGCTGATCCGGATGCACAAAGTAAACTTGATTTTACAAGAACATTTGCATTTAAGGATTTTAAGATTGATATGAATCCTTACATTTATGAGTACAGTGATATTGATATTCAACCAATGGAAATAGGTTTGCAGCAAAACGATTATTTTACCCTTTTTGATTTTTCCGCAAAGTATGATCCGGTTCCAACAATGTTAACTCAGAACCACGTAAATGTTATTGAAGGATTTATGGGACAGACTACAATGTTTAGAAAAAGTCTCATAAAAAATTCTGTGATTGTAATGGCAGAAAGACAGGGAACAGATCAGGTTAGATATATACACGGAAATTTTGGAAGAGGAACGTTCACTTTTTATGGCGGGCACGATCCCGAAGATTACCAGCATGCAGTTGGTGATCCGCCAACAGAATTAAGTTTACACAAAAATTCTCCCGGTTATCGATTAATATTAAACAACATTTTATTTCCTGCGGCCACAAAGAAAAAACAAAAAACATAATCATATGAAAACAATTAAAATCAAAAACAGCAAAAAAGAAATTACAATTGGTAAAATTGTTTGTGTTGGAAGAAATTATGCTGAACACATCCAGGAACTTGGCAATCAACAGCACGAAAAACCGGTTGTGTTTTTAAAAACAACTTCATCAGTTATTTATTCAGGTGATGAAATTATTTATCCATCTTTCTCAAATGATATGCACTACGAAACTGAATTAGTTTTATTGATTGGTGAGAAAATTAAAGATGCTGATCTTGAAACTGCAGAAAGGGCAATAGCCGGATATGGAATCGGACTAGATATGACACTACGTGATGTTCAGTCTGATTTGAAAAAGAAAGGACATCCCTGGACAATAGCAAAGTGTTTTGATACTTCCACCGTACTTTCTGAGTTTGTAGAAAAATCTTCGCATCAGCTTACTTTAAATGAAACAATTTCATTAAAAATTAATGGCGAGTACAAACAAAAGGACCAATTAAATAAAATGCTGCACAGTCCCGTAGAAGTTGTGCAATACATATCCTCATTAATGAAACTTGAACCCGGAGATATAATTTTTACAGGCACTCCCAAAGGTGTTAGTAAAGTTAATAGCGGAGATAAATTAGTTGCAGAGCTTGATGGAATTGTAAAACTTGAGTGTGTTGT
>CALLZX010000017.1 GCA_937858935.1 uncultured Ignavibacteriales bacterium
CAGGCATTTCAATAATTTCATATTCGTTGTTTGTAAGATTAGCTTTTTGTAATGCTATTTTTATCGCAGCATCTAATCCGCCGAGAACATCAACCAATCCGTTATTGAAACCATCGGTTCCAGACCATACTCTTCCCTGAGCAATTTTTTCTATATCATCAAAAGATTTTTTTCTTCCCAAAGCAACTTTTTCTACAAAACCTTTGTAAAGAGTTTTAATTCCTGTTTCTGCCATCTTCAATTCCTCATCAGTAAAATCGCGATCAGGAAGAGAAATACCAATCAATGGAAGTGTTGCACCAAAACCAAGGTCGGCAAATTTTCCTTTTTGAACATGATCAACGGAAAGTCCCAGATCCTGTTTCAAAGTTTTGTTATACATAAAAGAACCAATAACACCTACAGAACCCGTTATTGTGTTTGGCGCAGCTACAATTGTATCTGCATACATAGAAAGCCAGTAACCACCGGATGCAGCAACATAACCCTGCGAAACTATTACCGGCTTCTTCCCTTTTCCTTTTCGCAGCACTTCGGCAATAAGATCAGAAGCGAGAGCATCGCCGCCTGGAGAATCAACACGAAGAACAATTGCTTTAACATTACTGCTGTTCATCGCGGCTTCAACATACTTTACTAAATTTCTTGCTTTAATTCCGTCATCCATACTTGTACCGCCGATAGCATAAATAACTGCAATCTTTGGTTTTGATCCCCAGTAATCATCAGGTACATTAAATTCCTCTAATGAGTTTGCACTGATTAAACTTTTATTTTCTAGTTCATACTTTTTAATTATATCGCCAATGTCGCTCCATCTTGCAAGTGTATCAACAAGTTTAAGTTTTACAGCATCATCAGGTAAAAACATAAAAGTGCTGTCAACAAGTTTATCAAAGTATGATGGGGTAAATTTTCTTCCTTCACAAATATCTCTTTGTGCAAGATCATAATTATCATCAACTAGTTTTTGTCTTTGCTCACGGTCTGCCTCACTAAAATCTTCACGAGCATAACTTTCCGCAGCGGATTTATACTTAAAGTATCTTAATTCTCTAAAACCCAATCCAAGCATTTCGATCGAACCTTTAAAGAATGTTCTGCCCATTATATATCCATTAAGCGAAATTGTTCCCATCGGGTCAAGAACAATTTTATCAGCTATGGATGCAAAATGATATTCATCCATTCCGGCACGATCTATATAGATATAAACTTTTTTACCTTTAGATTTAATTTCTCTCAGCTTCTCACGCAGTTCCCAGTACATTTCCTTATTGATGTTAGCGCCGGAAAGATTTATTGCAATTCCCGAAACTGAATTATCATTTTTAACTGCATCAAGCTGTTCAAGAAGATTGAAAAGTGTTTTAGTGTTATCAAAAAGTTTAAAGTTTTGATACTTGATACCACCCTGCAGATTCATACTTACATAATTATCATTTCCGGAAAAGATTCTTAAAACATTTCTATCTTCTGCTCCGATTCTAATTCCGTATGTGTTATATGATCTTTTAGCGTCTTCATCAAAATGGCCGATAGTTGAAAAACCCAAAGCACCAAATCCCAATTGCATACCTATATTAAAACTTTTTCCATCATAGTATCTGCCAATTACTCTTAATCCATCTAATGGTTCTACAATTGCACCCGCACTCCATTTAATTTCTTCAGCAACTTTATCATCGGTAAATGTATAATCTCCAAAAAAGGTAAGATTATAACTGGTAAATGGCCTTATTCCTGCACCAATAATTCCCTCTCGTTCACCTTCGGAAGGTAGATTTGCGATAAAATTAAATGAAAGAAAATTAGAAGGACGATAAATGGCACCAAGCGTAAAAAGATTTGATCGATCAATTACATTTACATCTCCTGAAGACCAACCGTAACCAACACCAAAGCTAAAAGCATCTGAACCAATGGCTGTTGATATTTTATAATCTGTTATTGAGTAATTATCGGAAGACTGATTATGAATGCCAAATCCTAAATATGGAATTGAAGTGAAAAGTCCCCAGCTGCTAAAATCATTTACATCTGCGTCTTTGTCATTCCACGTAAAGTAAATATTTGGCTGCGGCTGAAAAGAAAGCTCAGCCGGGTTATTAAAGCCACTTAAACCAAAAATCATCGTCCCCGGCGTTGCAAACTCCATATCATTATTAAAATAATATGAGGGATAAATAGTCTGGGCTTTGCTGTTTATAATGCTAAATAGGACAAATACTGCAATGAAAAAATTGCGTAACATTTTTTTTCCTAATTGTGTTCCAAAAAATCTTGCATAAAAATAACATTTAAAGGGAATAATAAATGACCTATTTGAAAGGGAACTGAAAAAAATTTTTATCTGTTATCCCATTACATAACATAAATAAACAAAATAATATATATCAGGAGGTTCAAATGTTCGCAATAAAATATCTTTCAATGTTCTTAATGTTAGTTTTAGGGATTACAGTTTTTACAGGTTGCAGTGAAGATGAAGAAGTAGTGGCACCTATGCCTTCAACTGCAAAGGTTTTAGTTACTCATGCTTCACCAGATGCGCCGGGAGTTGATCTTTTAGTAGACAACGTGATAGCTGCTACAAATCTTACTTTTCCTAATAGTACATCGTATGCAACTTTAAATTCCGGAACCAGAAATGTTAAGGTTAATGTTACCGGAACTTCAACTACCGCTTTACAAGCTAATTTAAATTTAGCAGCAGACAAAAATTATTCTGTATTTGCTGTAAACAATGTAGCATCAATAGAAGCAGTTGTTTTAGAAGATGATCTGACTTCCCCAGCAAGCGGTAAAGCCCATGTTAGGTTTATACATTTATCTCCAAATGCACCAGCGGTTGATATAACTTTAACTGATGGTACAGTAGTTTTCGGAGACTATATTTTCAAAGAAGCTTCTGCTTTTACTCCTCTTAATGCTGCAACATATAATTTACAAGTTAGACTTGCAGGAACTTCAACTGTTGTATTAGAACTTCCAAATATTGCATTGACTGCTGGTAAAATTTATACTGTTTTTGCAAAAGGTTTAGTTGGCGGAGCTGGAACACAAGCACTGGGCGCTCAGATAATTGTAAATAAATAATGATTAGGTAACGATTAGATGATGATGGTGAAAGCCGGATTGAATAAGTCCGGCTTTTTATTTTTAAAAAAGATTAGACAATCATAAGTAAATCTTTTTCTTTATTTTTACTCACCAAAGAATTTATTTAATATGATTGAAATTAAAGATCTCCATAAAAATTTCGGCAGTAAAAAAGTTTTACAAGGTGTTAACCTTACAATTGAACAAGGGGAAACCATTGTTATTATAGGCAGAAGCGGTTGCGGCAAAAGCGTTTTGATAAAGCACATTGTAGGATTGCTTAGTCCGGATTCCGGTTATGTAAAAGTTGAAGACAAAATTGTTAATGATCTGACCGAAAAAGAACTCTACGAATTACGCAAAAAGTTTGGGTTCTTGTTTCAAGGTGCTGCATTATTTGATTCTATGACTGTTGAAGAAAATGTTGGATTGCCTTTAGTTGAATCAAAAATAGTACATACTAAAAGCGATATCAAAAAGATTGTTGAAGAAAAATTATCACTTGTCGGACTTGAAGAGATCTTAAATCTAAAACCATCTGAACTTTCGGGCGGAATGAAAAAACGAGTTGCTCTAGCTCGGGCACTTGTTACAAATCCATCCTACATTTTATATGATGAACCAACAACCGGCCTAGATCCTATTATGTCTGATTCTATCGACCAACTGATAAAAGATCTTTCGGAAAAATTAAACGTTACTTCTGTTGTTGTAACACATGATATGTACAGCGTTAAAAACGTAGCCAACCGCGTTGCTATGATGAACGAAGGGGTTATCTACTTTACAGGCAAACCTGAGGAGCTTTTAAATTCCACCGATAAAGTGATTGAAGATTTTATTAGAAGAACTGAAGTTTAGGTTCTTTTACAATAATTTTATTTTCATGCTTAATCTTTTGCATTTTTGTTACCTTTATTATTATAAAAATATTCCTCTTTGCACTTCTTTATAAAAAGACTATATTTCAAAAAATAATTAAAGGAGTCTGACATGGAATCAATTCGAGATATACTGCAAAATCGTGAAGTTTTTACTATTCAATCCGGTTCATCCGTAAAGGATGCAGTAAACTATATGGCATCAAAGGGAGTCGGACTGGTTCCCGTAATGAAGAATGAAATGCTTGTAGGTGTTTTTTCAGAACGTGATTTAGTTAAACGAGTAATTGCTAAAGACAAAGATCTTATATTAACTCTTGTAGATGATGTTATGAGTACAAATCTTGTAATTGCCAAAATTGACGAATCAAATGAATCTGTACTTGCAAAAATGAAAGAGGCAAAGACAAGACATATATTAATTATTGATAACGAAAAACTTGTTGGCGTTCTTTCCCTTCGTGATCTTTTAGAAATTGACCTTAATCAATGTAAAACAACTGTTGAAGTTTTAAATAATTATATTTACTCCAAGTAAAATTAATTATTACAAATTATGCCTAACATTACCTCAATTGTTGAAATTATTCAGCTTATGCTTGCACCCGGAATTATGATTTCTGCGTGCGGGCTTTTATTGCTTGGGATGAATAATAAATACTCACTTGTTGTAAACAGAATTCGTTTGCTTAATGAAGAGCGCAGAAAAGCAATTCATAAAACCACTGATGATAAAAGTTTTAATTACCAGGAAAGCCAACGTCTTCAAAGTATTTCAATGCAAATCTCAAAACTTGTTTATAGAGTTGGACTTGTAAGGAATGCTGTTCTAGCTTATACAACTGCCGTTGCTTTATTCGTTCTTACTTCCCTTTCAATCGGCTTAGGATTTTTATTTGATATAACAAAAATGAATTCATTTATTACAATTCTTTTTTTATTAGGAATGGTTTCTGTTTTATGCGGAGTTATCTTTGCAGCTTATGAAACTTATAAAGGTTATGAGATTGTAAATTTTGAAGTGAAGATTGATGAATAAGATTTAATCTCTGCGACTCAGCGCCTCTACGGTTAGAAGATTTTTTACCGTGGAGACGCAGAGACGCTTAGTAAATTACATAACCAAAGCCATTATTGCCTTCTGAACATGCAATCTGTTTTCTGCCTCATCAAAGATTACTGAATTAATAGAATCAGCAACTTCGTTAACAACTTCATCACCGCGATGTGCAGGTAAACAATGCATAAACAAGTAATCCTCTTTGGCATTCTTAACTAACTTTGGATTTACCTGGTACTTCATAAACTTCTTTCTGCGCTCAGCGGCTTCAGATTCCTGACCCATGCTTGCCCAAACATCTGTATAAACAATATCTGCATTTTTAACTGCAGCAACAGGATCTTCAAGAATCTCAACTTTACTGCCCATATATTTTGCAAATTTCTTGGCGTTTTCAACAATTTCTTTATCAGGTTTGTAACCGGATGGAGAAGCAATTGCGATGTTCATTCCTACTTTTGAGCACCCGTTTAATAGACTGTGAGCCATGTTATTTCCATCGCCAATATAAGCAAGTTTTAATCCCTGCAGTTTTCTTTTCTTCTCAAGAACTGTAAACAAATCTGTTAAAACCTGGCAAGGATGAAGAAGATCTGTCAGTCCATTTATTACAGGAATGTTTGCGTACTTAGCAAGATCAGTAACATCACTATGAGCAAAAGTACGAATCATAATACCATCTAAATATCTAGCAAGAACTTTTGCAGTGTCTTCAATGCTTTCACTTGTTCCAAGCTGTAAATCATTTGGTCCAAAATATAAGCCAATACCACCAAGCTGATAAATACCAACCTCAAAAGAAACCCTCGTTCTTGTGGATCTTTTAGTGAAGATCATTCCAAGTGTTTTACCCTCAAGCAAACGATGCGGCTCGCCTGTGTATTTTTTTTCCTTAAGAGATTTACTTACATCAAATATCTCATAAATCTCTTCTAGTGTAAGATCAGCAATAGAAATTAAATCTTTGCCTTTCATATTAACTGCCATAAATGCTCCTATTATTTTTTAAAGTTTTAGTCCAATATAAAGTTCAAGTTTATGATCAAGTTCAAGAATGATCCTATTACAAATTACTTACTGCCTACAATTCTAGTTCCGCCATCAGGATTGCCAAGCATAGTAGAATCTGTAATTACTGTCTCTTTTCCGCCGCCTTTTACAAATTTTATAGCAGCAAGAATTTTTGGTCCCATACTTCCTGCAGCAAACTCACCTTCATCATAATATTTTTGAGCTTCATCAGCTGTAATTACATCCAATTCTTTTTGATCCGGTTTATGAAACCTTAAACATACTTTTGGAACATCTGTAAGTATATAAAAAGCTTCAGCTCCAATTTCCCGTGCTAACAAAGCTGAAGCATGGTCCTTATCTATAACCGCTTCAACTCCGTATAATTTATTATCTTCTCCTCTAAATACTGGGACACCGCCGCCGCCGGAAGCAATAACTACATTTCCTTTGCTAACTAAATCCTTAATAACTTTTTTATTCAGGATATCTATAGGCTGTGGTGAAGGAACTACTCTTCTCCAACCGCGTTTTCTTGGATCTTCTTTAAAAATAAAATTGTTTACTCTTGCTAAAAGATCAGCTTCCTCTTTAAGATAAAATGCACCTACGGGTTTTGTTGGATTTTGAAATGCGGGATCATTTTTATCAACTAAAACTTGTGTAACAAGAGTTACTACATTTTTTTTGATTTTCTGATCTTTAAAAAGATTATAAACTTGTCGTTCAATCATATAGCCAATGCCGCCTTGTGAATCAGCAACACATATATCCAAAGGCATTTTAGGAATTTTGTAGTTGTTGTATCCTGCTTCATTTCTGAGCATAATATTCCCAACCTGTGGACCGTTACCATGTGTGATTACAAGATTGTAACCTTCTTTAAGAAGATTTAAAAGACTGATACAAGTATCGTATGTGTTTTTTTCTTGTTGCTGGATAGTGCCGATTTCATTTCCCCGTAAAAGCGCGTTTCCTCCTAGAGCAACTACTGCAGTTTTTTTCATGAAAATCTTTAAGAAATTACAGTGTTTACAAAGAATTAAAAAAATTTAAGTGTTAACTTAAGTAAGGTAATTTTCAAAAAAAAAATGCTTCGAAATTTTGCATTTAAGTGATAAAAATGAGTGCCAAAGAAGACGAAATATTCGATGAATTTTTAAAACCTGATAACATGCTAAGGCTATATGCAACAGGCGCATTTCCTATGGCTGATCAGGAATCCGGGTCAATTGAATGGTATTTACCTGATACCAGATGCATAATCCCCATAGACAATTTTAATATTCCAAGGTCTGCAAAAAAAGAAATTGATAAGTTAAATTTTGAAATAAGATATGACACTGAAATACTTTCCGTTATTAGAGGATGTGCAGATAGAGATCATACCTGGATTTCTGAAAGATTAATTGGGGCCTATAAAAGATTAATTAAGCGTGGTCATCTTCATTCAGTTGAAACATGGAAAGATGGGCTTCTTGTTGGTGGCTTATATGGTGTTACTTTTAGAGGTGCTTTTTTTGGCGAATCAATGTTTTCAAAAGTTTCCCAAGCTTCAAAGGCTGCGTTAATGAATCTTCTATTTCATTTAAGAGAACGCGATTTTGCATTACTTGATGTTCAATATATG
This sequence comes from uncultured Ignavibacteriales bacterium, assembly GCA_937858935.1. GTDB lineage: Bacteria > Bacteroidota > Ignavibacteria > Ignavibacteriales > Ignavibacteriaceae > IGN3. Next base: position 7,685 of record CALLZX010000017.1, read on the forward strand.
ACTGAACATCTTAGAATGTTTGGAGCGATTGAAATTAGTTTAGATGAGTATAAAGATAATTTAGTTGAGGCGTATCAGCGTATTTGTGATTTTTAATTAATGGTTCCTTCCGTTTGAATTACCGTTACTAACCCAATGACGAACTTTGCCAACAAGATCTTTTTTTGCAAACGGCTTTGATAAGTAATCATTAAAGCCTGAAGACAAAAACTTTTCTTTATCACCCACCATTGCGTGTGCTGTTACAGCAATAACGGGAACATTTTTATACGGAGGTAAAGTCCTCAAATTTTTAAGCAAATCTACACCGCTTATTCCTTTACCTAAACTAATATCCATAAGCACTAGAGAATAAACATCATTATTAATCAATTCAGTTGCGTCTTTACTATTTGAAGCTGATTCAATTTCAATTTCACCTCTTAAAAACAACTCAACAATCTTTCTTGTTGCCAAATCATCATCAATTACTAAAACTTTTTTGTTTTTTCCAACTGAGTAGGGTAGAATATCTTCTCTTGCAACAATTTTTGAGGGCTCTGATTTTTCAACTTCTTCTTCAGCAGGAAATACTACAGTAAATGTTGAACCTTTCCCGACTTCGCTTTCAAGAGATATACTTCCTCCCATTTTTTCAGCAAACTTCTTTGCAATTGTCAAACCTAATCCCGCACCTTCAAAATGGCGATTGTACCCTTCACTGACTTGTCTGAATTCATCAAAAATATTTTCCTGGTCCTCTTTTGCAATTCCAATTCCTGTGTCAACAACTCTTATCATTGCATAATCTTTTTTATTGCTGCTTATTACATCTAACTCTACTGTGATTCCGCCTTTTTGAGTGTACTTAATGGCGTTGTTCACAAGATTTGTTATAATAGAATGTAAAAGCCGTTTATCAAGTTTTGATAAAACAACCTCTTTTTTTACTGCAGCTTTTAAATAAAGATTCTTTTTCTGTGCAACGGGATTTAACATATTAACAATATCAAATACTTCCTCAGAAATATTTATTTCATTGTAATTTATTTGAACTTTATCAGCCTCAACTTTAGAAAGATCAAGAATTAGATTTAAAGTTTCCAAAAGTCTTTTTCCGCTGTGCATTATTGTGGAAATCATTTCATTCCATTCGTGATGTTCTATCTCAGTCTTTAAAATTTCTGTATAACCAAGTATTGCAATAAGTGGTGTGCGAAGTTCATGACTCATATTAGCAAGGAAGTTGGATTTTAACTTACTCATTTCTTCCGCTGTTTCTTTAGCTTCAATCAGTTCTGTCTTTGCAAGTTCTCTTTCGATAACTCCGCCTAGATTTGCCGCTGTTGTTTGCAGAATTGATATTTCACTTTCACTCCATATTCTATCCGATTTACAATAATCAAATCCTATAAAGCCCCAGAATTCATTTTTTACCATGAGGGGAACTATAAGAATTGATTTTATACTCTGTTCTGAAAGTAAATTTCTCAATTCAGGGTTAAGATCTTTAACAAGACTATTAACTGTATCTCCATTTTTGAGTATTGGATACCAGCTATCAAACATAGGATAATAATGCAGGTTCTGCAGTTCAGGATTATTTATCTCAGCAGTAACATTACCACTTGTCCATTCAAACTTCTGATTCATCACCGGTTTACCAGAAACGCTATCAACCGAATTTTCAAAAATGTAAACTCTATCAATATCTGATGATTGTCCAAGAGATTTAAGAGTATTAGTAATAGCTAAATTAAAATCTTTTTCTGTTAATAGAATATTAGCTGCATCAGCAACGCCTTTAAAAAGATTTTTCTGATTAAGTAAAGTTTGTTCTAATTTTTTCTGGTGAGTAATATCCTTAATAGTGCCAATTGTGGCTTTTTTACCCTGGTAATTAATTACTCTCGCACTCATGTTAACAAAAACTTTTCCACCATTTTTATGAAGCATACGCCATTCATAAGATGATGGCGCAGGTTTACCTTCCTGTCTAAGTTTATAATTACCAACTACAATATCTACATCTTCTGGTGCAACATATTTTATAAACGAACTTCCCTCAATTTCAAAACTTTCATATCCTATCATTTTACTGAATGCTCTATTAACAAATAGAATTATTCCATCTACAATTAAAAATACTCCATCTTGTATACTATCTATAAGAGTTCTATACTTCTCTTCTGAAAGTGCGAGTTCATTTTCAGCCTTTTTACGAGAAGTAATATCCCTGCACGAAAAAATTAAACCGTAGGGAGAGTTATCGGAAGTTCTTAATACTTCACGATGTATTTCAAATAAGAATCTTTCACCGTTTTTATTGCTAAAGTGATATTCCTGAGGCCCAATGTTTTTTGTAAATATTTTTCTAAAATTATTTATTACCAACTCTTTGTCTTCTTCAGCTATAAAGTTTACAAAGTTTTGATGTTTTACTTCTTCGAAATTAGAATAGCCGGTAAACCTGACTCCTATTTCATTTAAGAAAATAATGTCCCCTTTAACATCTGTGATTGCAATAATATCTGGAAGAGTTGCAATAAGTTTTCGGTAAAGTTCTTCGCTTTCCTTTAAAGCTGATTCAGCATTAATGCGGCTGGAAATGTCTGAAATAAAACCTTCTAAAGTCTCTACTCTTCCCTTTCTGGAAGTTTGTGCATTACCTTTTTCCCAAACCCATTTTTCTCCACCGTCTTTTGTTCTTATACGATAAACAATCTGAAATGGAATTTTTTTATTTATTGATTCTCTAATCGTTACAAAAACATTTTCTTTATCTTCAGGATGAATTAATTCAGTATAAGATATTTTATTGTTTAACATTAATTCATCTGGAAGATATCCCGTTAACTCAATACATCCCTGACTAACAAATTCCATAGTCCAATCATGATCATATCTGCAGCGATATGCCATTCCCGGCAGGCTAGACATTAGATTAGATAAATGTTTTTCACTTTGATAAAGTTTGGCTTCTGTTTTCTTTCGCTCTGTTACATTTCTAAGAATTACCTGAACCCCAATCAATTCATCTCTTTCCTGAATTGGTACCCCTCTAAGTTCATAGGTAATTAGAGTCGCATCTTTCTTTATAAAATCTATTTCAAAGATTGGAACTTCTTTGCCAATAATTAATTTTGAAAGATAAAATGCAGCAGAAACTGCTGATTTTGTTGTAAGATACCCCGAATCAAAAATACTTAAACCAATAATATCACTTCTTCTGTATCCTGTTTCTTCCTCAAATAAATTGTTTATATCTAGTACTTTTCCACTTGGATCTACAATAGCTATAAGATCTGCGGCTTTATCAAACAATAGCCTGTAACGTTCTTCCCTGCTCTTTAAAAGATTATGTGTTCTTGTTCTTTCAATAGCAAGAGCTATCTGATCGGAAACGTATATAAGTACATTTAAATCTCTTTCACCTAATCTTATATTTTCATTGTATGATTGAACAACGAGAACACCTATTGTGTTATCACCAATCTTTAGAGGTACACCAATCCAATCAAGAGAATCCGTTCCATAAAGATCAACTTCCCCTTTTTCAACAAGCAATTTGAATATTTCCTGATTCACGTGTAACGGTTTACCTGAGCGTAATACGTACTCAGTTAAACCACGTCCCGGAGCTGCTGTTTCATATCGTTCATCAAACTCATCAACAAAGTAAGGAAAGCTTAGAAGATTTTTTTGCTGATCAAATAATGCAATAAAAAGATTTTCAACAGGTAGTACATCTGCAAGTGATTTATGTATTGACGAATATAGATCATCAAGATTTTCATTATCGATAACAGCATGTGAAATTTGGTAAAGGGCTTTTTCTAATTTTTCTGATTTTTTATGTTCACTAATATCTTCTTTAACGGCAAGATAATTAGTTATAATTCCTTCACTATTTTTTACCGGTGAGATAGAAACCAATTCCCAATAGAGTTCACCATTTTTTTTCTTGTTTAATAATTCTCCCTGCCATTCTTTCCCGTTAGCAATTGTACTCCACAATTCCGCGTATATACTCTCTTCACTTTTATTGGATTTAAGTATACGTGTGTTTTGTCCGATTGCCTCTTCTGCTGTATAACCCGTTACATCTGTAAATCTTGGATTTACATATTCAATATTTCCTTTTGTATCAGTAATTACCACTGTAGATTTACTCTGTTCAACAGCAACAGAAATTTTACTTAAATGTTCTTCAAGCAATTTATGTTCAGAAATTTCCTGCCCGATTGCCTGATATTCAAATCCATCAGCATTTTTTTCTTTTATTCTGTTAACTGTCCATTCAATCCAATGAATTGATTCATCATCAAGCTTTAAAGAAAATTGTTTTTTGTATTGATTTAAAAATGGTTTGGCAGAATCTGTTTTTTCAAATTCAGATGGTATAATAAAAAATTGGCTGCCAATTAAAATATCTTTTGAGGTGTTAAAAAATTTTGCGTAGGCTTTGTTCGTAAAAAAGATAGTTCCATCTTTCTTAAATCTGCACAACAATACCGGAAGATCATCTGCTAGAACAAGATAATCCGATAAATTTCCATTTTCTCCTTTCTCCAAATGGCCATCATTCCAAAATGTCTTATCGCTTTTCAACTACATTCTTCGGGATAAATTACTGAATCTGCTTTTCTGACTTTTTTAAGATACTGTATTTACACAATATTCATTCCAATAAAGTCAAATTGAATTAGAAAATACATATCATTTTTATTATAATTATCGAACTTTTAAGGTTAAATGTTAATTATTATAATGAAATCGAAGTAAAATTGACCGAAACCGTAGAAATGTTAATAATTTTTTGCAGTCAAATGTTTACGGCTTAGCAATAATTACTAAGCCGTAGTTAAAATTTGCAAATTTTGATCAAACTAAGATAAGTTCTTTCTGAGGATTTGAAATAAACTTACATCCATCTTTTGTTAGGTAAACTTCTTCTTCAAGTGTGGAAACTCCATAACCTTCAACCGGCAATCTCGGTTCAATCGTAAAGACTTGTCTTTCTTCAAGTTTTAAAAACGGAGCGTTACCATATTTTTCCCAGCGGGGAAAAAGTCCTGCACCGCCATCGTGTACTTCTTTTCCAACCTGATGACCAAGACCGTGCGGATATTCAGGATAACCATTTTTAATAATATAGTTTCTTGCAATATCATCCATCTCAACTCCGGTTACTCCAGGCTTAAGAGCATCTGCAACCATTTGAATTGAATCACGAATAACATCAAAACCTTTTTGCACTGCTGCTGGAGCTTTAGTTTCACCATCATTCAAAACATACCACGTTCTTTGTAAATCGGAACAATAACCTTTATAATAAATACCAAAATCCATATTTATTAAATGCCCCTTTTCTATTTTTCTATCTGTTGGGCCAGAGTGCGGATTAGAAGGATTTGGACCTGTAAAAACAGCGGGACAAGTTTCTTCATCCCACGCTAAACCAAAACCTTTTCCTTTAGTAACATTTAAAACAAAATCTGCAATGTCTTTTTCACTTAATCCCGGTTTGATAAAATCAGTAACCATATCAAAAATCTTAAGCGTCTCATCTACTGCTTCCTGCATTATTGTAAGTTCTTTATCAGATTTTCTTCCACGCAATGGTGAGATAATTTCTTCAGCACTTACAATTTTATTTTCGTATCCGGTTCCTTTTAGATAATCCATCAAGAGTAAATACATTCCGTGTGTCAATCCATCAGAAAGAACTGAGTTTACTGAAAAGTTTATTGCAATCTTTTCCGGATTTTTTTTCTTAACGTATTCTACAAATGGCTCTTTAAAAGATTTTAAATATCCAACAATGTTTTTATAAACACCGGACTTAACAAAATTCTCTAGTTCCATGTCGCCAACAATTGCAGTCGTATCTCCGTCTTTGTTGATGATAAAAGCTGATTTCCAGGTTGAATGGTCTCCCACTGTCATATCCATAATTGGATCTTTTAAAACCTTGGTTTCCTGCACAAATGTAACCCACATATCAATATTTTTTTCATTTAAAATATCAACGGCCTGAGCAACCTTTTCCTTAATTATTTCTAAGGACATATTAACCTCACTTATAAATTTAGATAAACAGTTAATTCACATTTACTGATTGAAAAATACTACTATCAAAATAACTTCAAAAATCAAATAATACTCTTAAGATCTGCCTAAATTATTTAGGGAATTACTTTTTTTCTTTCTAATTTTGATGTACAAAAAATATTGATTTTAACACTAAATGCTAAACGCAACAGTAATATTTATTAGGGGAAAAGGTGCTTCACACTCCGAAAATTTTCTGTCTATTTATACAATTAATAAAAAATTATTTATCACAAACTTAATTCATCATTGATGAACAACAAACAAAAATAGAGGTCTTTTATGTCTGATTACACAAATAAATTAATAGCTGATGTTAAAGCTAAAAATCCAGCTGAACCAGAATTCCATCAAGCAGTTGAAGAAGTAATGGGTTCACTTGAATTGGTTTTACAACGTCATCCTGAATACCGTTCAATGAAAATTTTAGAAAGAATGGTTGAGCCGGAAAGAACAATTACATTCCGTGTTCCTTGGATGGATGATCAAGGCGAAATTCACATCAACCGCGGTTACAGAATTGAAATGAATTCTGCAATCGGACCTTACAAAGGCGGATTAAGATTTCATCCTTCTGTTACAATGGGCATCTTAAAGTTTTTAGCATTTGAACAAGTTTTCAAAAATTCATTAACAACATTGCCTATGGGTGGCGGTAAAGGCGGATCTGATTTTGATCCTAAAGGAAAATCTGATAACGAAGTTATGCGTTTCTGCCAGAGTTTTATGACAGAACTTCAAAGACACATTGGACCAGATACAGATGTACCTGCTGGTGATATTGGTGTTGGCGGAAGAGAAATTGGATTTTTATTCGGACAATACAAAAGATTACGTAATGAATTTACCGGCGTATTAACAGGTAAAGGAATTAATTGGGGTGGGTCACTTGTTCGCCCGGAAGCAACCGGATTTGGTGTTGTTTACTTTGCTGAAGAAATGTTAAAAACAAAAAATACTTCGTTTGATGGAAAGACAGTTGCAGTTTCTGGATTTGGAAACGTTGCATGGGGCGCTGTACAAAAAGCTACTGAGCTTGGTGGTAAAGTTGTTACACTTTCCGGACCTGATGGATATGTTTACGATCCTGATGGAATTAAAGGTGAGAAAATTGACTATATGTTAAAACTACGCGCAAGCAATAAAGATGCAGTTGAAGATTATGCAAAAGAATTTAAAGTAAAATTTGTTGCTGGCAAGAGACCTTGGGAAGTTAAGTGCGATGTTGCACTACCTTGCGCTACACAAAATGAATTGAATGAAGACAACGCAAAAGAATTAGTTAAGAATGGTTGTATGTGTGTTTGCGAAGGTGCAAATATGCCGACAACTATTGAAGGATTTAAATTATTTACAGATGCTAAAATTCTTTATGCCCCTGGTAAAGCCTCAAACGCTGGCGGAGTTGCAACTTCTGGATTAGAAATGTCACAAAACTCAATGCGCTTACCATGGAGTCGTGAAGAGGTAGATAAACGTTTACACGAAATTATGATCAGAATCCATAGCACTTGCATTACAACCGCTGAAAAATATGGAACTCCAGGTAACTATGTTAACGGTGCTAACATTGCCGGCTTCTTAAAAGTTGCTGATGCAATGTTGGATCAAGGACTTGTTTAATTAATGATCAATCTGAAATGATAAATGCTCAATAATTAAAATGCATTATAATTGAGCACTGAACATTTAACATTACAAAGGCGGTCTTCGGATCGCCTTTTTTATTTACACACACTCATCAATCTCCTGAATTCCGACTTCAATTTTATTATATTTTAGTTATCAATAATTCAATCTCATCTTATTTATGGAAAACAGATCATCAAAGGTTAAGCGGCATAGTTTAGAAGACGTATTTAGTTCGCGTATAAAAAAATTCCAGAAACTAATGCGTTATAAAATTCGTGAGATTCTGCTTGTATCAAGCATCTACGATAATTATCTCTTTGAAGAAGATGGAAGACTTTATGAACTGATCCGTGAAGAATACCAATCGCTTAACTTAAGTTTTGCGCCTGAGCTAATACACGTTACAACAGGTGAAGATGCACTTGAAATGCTAAGCGGTGAACATACTTATGATCTTATAATAACAACTCTGCATATAGAAGATATGCACGTTGTAAAGTTTGCACAGATGGTAAGGCAATCCGGTGTTAATCTGCCAATAATATTGCTCGCGTATGATAATCGTGAAAGAAAAGAACTTACCACAAATTATGATACATCAATCTTTGAAAGAATTTTTATATGGAATGGCGATTACAGACTTCTTATTGCAATCGTAAAATATGTTGAAGACCGCATAAATGTAGAGAATGATACAAAAAACATTGGCGTTCAATCCATAATTGTAGTTGAAGATAATATAAAATTTTACTCGTCTTATCTGCCAATAATTTACACTGAAATATTTAAGCACTCCCAAAGACTTATTCAGGAAGGCGTTAATCTTACACACAAATTTTTAAGAATGCGTGCTCGTCCTAAAATTCTACTTTGTACAACTTATGAGGAAGCCTGGAGTTACTATGAAAAATACCAGGAATATGTACTTGGATTAGTTCTTGACATAAACTTTAAACATCATGGAGTAAAGGATCCCGAAGCCGGAATTAAGTTTGCACGAACAGTTCGCTCACAACACGATGATATTCCTATTCTGCTGCAATCCAGCGATGCAAGTTTTAGAGATAAGGCTTATCAAATCGGAGCTTCGTTTATGCATAAAAATTCTCCAAGATTATTGCAGGAGTTAAGAGAGTTTATGCTTCAGAATTTTGGTTTTGGTGATTTTGTGTTTGTAAACAACTCCGGTCAAGAAGTTTTCAGAGCTGCAAATTTATCTCAACTGGAAGAAGCATTAATTAAAATTCCTGATGAAAGTTTGGTTTATCATGCTTCAAGAAATCATTTTTCAAAGTGGCTTAAGGCTCGTACGGAATTTTATCTTTCACTAAAATTAAGACCTCACAAAGTAACTGATTTTGGATCAGTACAGGGATTGCGCGATCGTCTGCTTACATCACTTCAAGAATATAGAAAAATTCAGCAGAGCGGAGTAATACTCGATTTTAATAAGGATTTGTTTGATCCCAAAAATAGTTTTGCTAGAATCGGCGGTGGTTCAATCGGAGGTAAAGCAAGAGGTTTGGGTTTTATTAATACACTAATAATTAATTATGGTCTTAAGAATAAATTTGATGATGTTGAAATAAGTGTTCCATCCGCAATAGTAATCGGAACAGAGGTTTACGATAAATTTATCAGTGCAAATAAATTAGAATACCTCGCATTTACTGATGTAGATGATCTTGAGATAACACAAAAGTTTGTGGATTCACAAAATTATCCTTCTGAAATTATATCGAAACTAAGAGAATTTTTAGAAATAACTAATTGTCCGCTTGCTGTAAGATCATCAAGTCTTTTGGAAGATTCACAGTTCCTTCCCTTTGCCGGAGTTTATGAAACGTATATGATTCCAAACAGTAATCCGGATATTGAAGTAAGATTAGATGAACTTCTGCAATCAATAAAAAGTGTTTATGCTTCTACGTTTCACAAAAAAGCTAAAGACTACATCAAATCAACTTCTTACGGTCTAGAAGAAGAAAAGATGGCAATAGTAATTCAAAGATTGGTTGGAATGAAGCGCGAACAAAGATTTTATCCCGATTTTGCAGGTGTTGCAAAGTCTTATAACTTCTATCCGATAGCTCCACAGAAATCTACTGATGGAATTGCACTCGTAGCACTTGGCTTAGGTAAAACAGTCGTTGAAGGCGGCAACTCAATTAGATTCTGTCCCAAATATCCAAAACACATGCTTCAATTTTTTTCTCCAAAAGAAACTCTGAAAAATGCTCAGCAAAAATTTTATGCTTTAGATTTGAATGGTAAACTGGATCATCATCCTGATAGTATTGAAGATCCGCTTGTTAAAAGTTTTGATTTGTCTGACTCTGAAAAAGATGGAACATTATATTCTGTGGGATCAACTTACTCTGCAGAGAACGATGGAATATATGATGGAATTTCCCGAAGCGGAACAAGAGTTGTAACATTCGCTTCAATTTTAAAACATAAAATTTTTCCATTACCAGAAATTCTAGATCTCTTGCTCGATTTTGGTTCGTGGGGAATGGGAACTCCTGTTGAAATAGAATTTGCTGTTAATCTTAGTGTGCCCGAAGGTGAACGAAAAGAATTTGCAATGCTTCAAATGCGTCCGATGGTTCTTAGTCGTGAAAGCGAAGAATTAATTATTGGTGAAGTAAAAAAAGAGGATGTGATTTGCCAGAGTAACCAAGTGCTTGGCAACGGTGCTGTAAATGGAATTTATGACGTAGTTATTGTTGATTATGAAAAGTTTGATCGCGGCAAAAGCAAAGATGTTGCAACAGAAGTAAGTAAAATAAATTCTAAACTTATTGCTGAAAGAAAACCATATCTTCTGTTTGGAGTTGGAAGATGGGGCTCAATGGATCCGTGGCTTGGAATTCCTGTTACCTGGGATCAGATTTCCGGAGCTTCTGTAATTGTTGAAGCCGGCTTTAAAGATTTTAGCGTCACTCCATCACAAGGCTCGCACTTTTTTCAGAATCTCACTTCGTTCAGAGTAGGATATTTTACAGTTAACTCTATAGACAAAGAGGATTACATTGATTGGGATTGGTTAACTAAACAAGACGCAATTGAAGAACTTAACTTTACGCGTCATTTGCGGTTTGAGCAGCCAATTACTGTTAAAATGAATGGACATGAAAATCGTGGAGTAATTTTAAAACCCGGTGTTGAAATTGAGGAGGTTTAATAATTTTTATGAGTGATCTCAAACAACAATATTTTATCCTAAAATACTTCTTGATATTGATATTTATTCAATCAATTTTGTTTGTTTCCTGTGATGAGGAGATATCAACACCAAAAAACTCAATAGAAGTTATAACAAGCAAAAATACTTATCATAACGAAAAAGTAATTATTAGTATATCAAACTACTTTGATAAAAATGTTTATATACAAAAATGTGCGGATCATCTGTTATATTATATTGAAAGACTTGATTCCAATTATTCTGGGTTTACAACGGTTTTTGTTTGTAGGCAACCTTATAATGTTCCACTTGGATCTTCAAATGCTGTTACAGATACAATTGAATTATTTCCAGGAAAATATCGAACAAAGCATTTATATGCTTTTGAGGACACACAATTTTTAAATAATGAAGCTTATTCAAACACTTTTATAGTCTATTGAAATACAAAAACTTACAAATAGCTTTTCTTATTGAAATAATTGTTGGGTTTGGAACCATACTTTCAATAAGTATAGTTGGTCCAAAAGCATTGGCGGCTCTTGCAGTATTGGCACTTCGGCCAATTATTTTGGAGAAAGAAATCATTAAAGATGAAAAAACATATTTTCAGTTTTTTTATAAAATAATACAAAGCAGTTTATCTATTATATTTATTATGATTGTTTCGCTCATAATAATAATGCAGTTCATCCCTATCTGGAGTACAAAATTACCTCCATCGGAAAACCTTTTGGTTATTATACTGCCTTTTTTTCTTTTAACACACGGAGTAATTGGTTTAATTAATTATTCAAACTTCGAGTTAAAAGAATAATTTTTGATCTTACTATACACTAACCATCATAACATTTCATCTTACAGTCAAATTTTAAAAGTATTATATTAGCATTTACAATTATCTAAAAGAAGTTCATTGCAAATGAGTTTAAACCTTAAAGCAGTCTCATCTAAAAAAGATCTAAAAAATTTCATCTCATTCCCCTATGATTTATATAGAGACAATAAATACTTTATTCCGCCATTACGTTTTGATGAAAAGAAAACCTTAAACAGAAAAGATAATCCGGCTTTTGATTTTTGCGAATCAAAATATTGGTTGGTTTATAAAGACAATCGCATTGTTGGCAGAATTGCAGGAATTATAAACTCAAAATTCAATGAAAAGTTTAATAAAAAAGAAGCAAGGTTCGGCTGGGTAGATTTTGAAGATGACGATTCAATCTCATCAATGTTGTTTGAAACTGTTGAAAAATGGGCCGTTGAAAAAGGTATGACTAGCATTCATGGTCCGCTTGGTTTTACTGATATGGATGGCGAGGGAATGCTGATTGAAGGTTATGATGAAGTGAGTACGCTGGGAAGCATTTATAATTATCCGTACTATCGAACTCATATTGAAAAACTTGACTACCAAAAAGATACTGACTGGATAGAATTTAATGTTCAAATAATTAGGGATACACCGGAAAAGATTGCCCGGATAGCACAGATAGCTTTGCAAAGGAATAAGCTTCATGTTCCTGTATTCAAAAAGGCAAAAGACATGCTTCCTTATGCAAGGGATATTTTTTATTTGATAAACGAAACCTATAAAGATCTTTATGGATTTGTTGAATTAACAGACAGGCAGATCGATTGCTATGTTAAGCAGTACTTCTCCTTTATTCGTCCTGAGTATCTTCCATTGGTACTTGATGAGAATAATAAACTTGCTGCCTTTGGTATTACGATGCCATCATTAAATAAGGCACTTCAGAAAATTGATGGTAAAATTTTTCCTTTTGGATTTTTACGCATTTTAAGAGAAATGAAAAAAAGTGATTCCCTGGATTTATATCTTACTGCTGTAAGAACCGACTTACAGAATAAAGGTGTAAATGCACTTCTTATAGACCAGATAAATAAAGTTTGTATTAAAAACGGAATCAAATATGTTGAGACTAACCGTGAGCTGGAAAGCAATGAAAAAGTACAAGCACAGTGGAAACTTTATGATGCACGACAGCATAAGCGAAGACGCTGTTACAAAAAAGCTTTATCATAAACTTTATTATTAAAATTATCTTTTTCTATGAATGACTTTTTAATAATTCAAGACATTGTTGTAATTCTTTTGGTAGCCCTGCCAATCATTTTCCTCTTTAAAAAAATCAATCTGCCAAGTATAGTCGGATTCTTAATTGCCGGAATGCTGATTGGTCCTTACGGATTTAATCTTATACGTTCCGTTAACCAAATAAGTGTAATGGCAGAAATTGGAATTATGCTTTTGATGTTTACAATTGGTTTAGAATTTTCTCTTTCCCAACTGATCAGAATTAAAAAATTTCTTCTTATAGCCGGCGGATTTCAACTGCTTATTACAATTATTTTCTGTTCAATAATTTTTACTGTATTAGGTATAGAAATCAACCAGGCTATTTTCTTTTCATTGCTTGTAAGTTTATCTAGCACCGCAATAGTGCTTAAAATACTATCAGATAAAGATGAGCTTGAATCACCTCATGGGAAAATATCTATTGGAATTTTAATTTTTCAAGATCTTGCAATAGTGCCAATGTTTCTTCTGCTTCCATTGTTAAGTGGATTTGGTCAACTTGCCGGAAGTGATATTGCAGTTAAAATTCTTATTGCGTTTGGTGTTCTTGCCGGCTTGCTGCTCTTAGCAAGATTTTTAATGCCATTAATTGTTTACCAGCTTGCCAACATAAGATCGCGTGAAGCATTTACTATTGGTGTTATTCTTTTACTTCTGGGAACTGCATATATAACACATTCATTCGGTTTATCATTTGCGCTTGGTGCATTTATTGCTGGACTTATATTATCTGAATCAGATTACAATCATCAAATTGTTTCAGATATTTTACCTTTTCGTGATTCATTTAACAGTATATTTTTCGTTTCGATCGGTTTATTACTCAACATTCAATTTGTGTTAGAAAATGTTTTACTGATAAGCGGACTTACACTTGGAATTATAATAGTAAAAACACTTGTTATTGTTGCTATAGTTTATTTTATGAAATACCCATTACGAATTGGCATTCTTGCCGGATTAGGATTAGCACAAATCGGTGAGTTTTCTTTTGTGCTTGCGCAAGCAGGATTGAACTTTAAACTAATTGGTAATGATTATTATAACAGTTTTCTTGCTTCAACAATTTTTTCTATGATCCTCACCCCACTTTTGATAAAACTTTCCCCGTTTATTGCAGTCAAAACATCAGCATTAGAAAAAGATAAAAAGCATAATGAAAATTATTTAGAAAACTTGCATGCTCATGTTATCATTGCAGGATTTGGTCTTAATGGAAGTAATCTTGCCCGAGTATTAAAAGAAACAGGAATCAAATACGTTGTAACAGAATTAAATCCAGACACTGTAAAAAAAGAAAAGGCAAAAGACGAGAAAATTATTTATGGTGATATAAGCAGAGAAGAAGTATTGAAGGCTGTAAAGATAGATAAGGCGAACATTATAGTTTATGCTATTTCAGATCCTGCCGTAACCAAACTGTCTTTGAAACTTGTAAAAAAATTAAATCCAAACATCTATGCTTTGGTTAGAACAAGATATATAAATGAAATTGATGAACTAAAAAAACTTGGTGCTGATGAAGTAATACCCGAAGAGTTTGAAACAGCTTTGCAAATATTCAGAAAAGTATTGGAAAGATATCACATTCCGCTTAATGTGATTATGAAACAAACTACAATTCTTCGCGAGGAATCTTATAGCTTCTTACGAAAAGAAGGAGTTGATATTAGTTCATTCACTCATCTGGATGAAATACTTGCACAGGGTTTAACCGAAACATATTATGTTAATGATGACAATATTCACATTAACAAAACTTTAAGTGAAATAAATCTTCGCGCAGAAACAGAAGCAACAATAATCGCAATCGTTAGAAATGGTAAAACAATTTCAAATCCTTCTGCAAAAGAAATTATAAAAGCAGCTGATACACTTGTAATTTACGGTACTCATCTTTCTGTTGATCAGGCAATTGATCTGCTTGATGCAAAATAAAACTTGTCTCTTGTTCTTCCTTTAATCATTAAATCTTGCCGATCATTAAGAAAACATTTAATATAAGGTAACCATAAAGTAGTTTTGAGTGTCTAATGGATATAATCTAATAGGAGCTTTAAATGAAAATATTTACTAAGTATTTAGTCGCTTTAACCTTAATCTTTGCCATATCATTAACTCACACTTTTGCCTCATCCAAACACGATGACAAAAAAGTAATCCACGAAAAAACATTTAATATCACAGCAGGTAAAAAATTAAATGTAAATGCAGATGTTGGTGATGTTATTGTTACTGTATGGGATAAATCTGAAGTTTACATAAAAGTAACAGGCAATGAAAACGCCGCAGATAAATTTGATTTTACTTTTAATGCTTCATCTGATGAAGTAACTGTTACTGCCGAGAAAAAAAGCGGCTGGAACTGGTTTTCAAATATCAGTCTTAAGATAGAAGTAAAGGTGCCAAAGAATTTTAACATAAATGCTAACACCTCCGGTGGAGATATAAAGGTTGGCGGAGTTAACGGCGGTATTTATTTAAAAACTGCCGGCGGTGATATATGGGGTGATAGGTTTGAAGGAAACTTTTTTGCACATACTTCAGGAGGAGATATTAATCTCTTCTGCAGCAATGCAAAGATTGAAGCCAACACTTCTGGCGGTGATATTGAACTTGAGTATACTGGAGTTAATCAGGGTATAGAATTAAAAACAAGCGGCGGCGATATTGATGTTAGAGTGCCGGCTGATTTTGATGCAAAAGCATTGTTAAGAACTTCCGGCGGTGATGTTGATTGTAATTTAGTAATGAACAACGTTACCAAACTTAGCGAAACAAAAATTGATGCTAATATTAATAAAGGAGGCAAGCCTTTAATTGCAGAAACATCCGGTGGAGATGTTACAGTTTATAAAAAATAGTTTCATTTGATCTCTCCCTCATTGAGCGCATCGAATGATGCGCTTTTTTTTGTCACACAATTCTTGTCACCCTGAACTGGTTTCAGGATCTTCGGAAAATCTAAAGATGCTGAAACAAGTTCAGCATGACTGAACAAAAAGTTTGACATTAACCCAACTCTTTTGAATTTTAATCCACAACAATTACAGTTATTAAAAAATGTCTAAAAAATTTATCTACAAATACTTAAATGAAGCAGAACTAAAATCAATCTCTTCAAAGATTAGTGAGATTGAAAAAACCACTGCGGGTGAACTTGTAATTACCATTAAAGAAAAACGCAGCTGGTTAGAAAAGACTAAATCTGTCCGCACGCTTGCAGAAAAAGAATTTATATCTGCTAAAATTGGTAAAACAAAAGGTGCAACCGGAATTTTAATCTTTATGCTTTTTAATGCTAAAGAGTTTTGCATTCTTGCAGATAAAAAAATAAATGAGCTTGTAGAACAATCTGTGTGGGATGAAATATCAAATAATATGAGTCTGCACTTTAAACAGGAAAATTTCTGCAAAGG
>CALLZX010000018.1 GCA_937858935.1 uncultured Ignavibacteriales bacterium
TCTGGTTATAAAAAAATCGATCAGCATTTAACTTATTTCTTAATGGAAACAAATAGGATTACATAAACTTTTAATGAAAGGATTTAAATATGAGTAAGCTAAATTTTTCAATCGTGATAGATGCCCCTATATCAAAAGTTTGGGATACTATGCTTGAAGATAAAACTTATAGAATCTGGACGGAAGAGTTTTCTCCGGGCTCACATTATATTGGTAACTGGGATAAAGGCAGTAAAATACTTTTTCTTGGTCCCTCTAACGATGGAAAGCTTGCGGGAATGGTTAGCAAAATTAGAGAGAACAAACTTCACAAATATATTTCCATAGAGCATCTTGGTGAAGTTTATGATGGTGTTGAAGATACAACAAGCGAGCGTGTTAAGGTTTGGGCCGGTGCTTTAGAAAATTATACCTTTATTGATAAGAATGGTAAAACAGAACTTATTGTTGATATGAATATCAATGAAGAGTTTAAAGAAATGTTTGAAGGTATGTGGCCAAAGGCTCTGCAAAAACTAAAAGAACTTTGTGAAGAATAGTTTTTTTTATTGTACCTATCTTCAGAGAGTGTTGCATAACCTTTAATAGCTCCGGCATTTATGCCGGAGAACATAAAGTCTAATAAATACTCTGGGCTTTAGCCCAAACAATATCAAATAATAATTGGACTAAAGTCCATTTTGTTAGTTAACTATTTTCCACGCTCTGAAGAGCGTGGCAATATTTTTTAATCTTGCATCACTAAAAATGAAAACAGAAATAAAAACAATTGACGATTACATCAATCAATTTCCTGATGAGATAAAATCAAAACTGGAAACAATCCGCACAGCAATTAAAAAGGCCGCACCAAAAGCCACAGAGGTTATTAGTTATGGAATGCCGGCATTTAAAATGAACAAAGTTCTTGTTTACTTTGCTGCTGGTAAAAATCATATCGGATTTTATCCTACACCAAAACCAATTATAGTTTTCAGCAAAGAACTTGAAACTTATAAAACATCCAAAGGCGCAATTCAATTTCCGTTGGATAAAAAAATTCCACTGGCCCTTGTTTCAAAAATCACAAAGTATAGAGTAAAAGAAGATGCCGGCTTAAAGTAATGAGCCGAAAGAAAAGAGTGTAAAATGAACACAGTAACAATAAATCAAATCGGTAAAGATTTTTTAACTCTCTGCGCTGCGGGCAATCCGAGGGAAGCATTTAAATTATACGCGCATACAAATTTCAAACATCATAATCCTTTTTTTAAGGGAGATGCTGATTCGTTAATGATTGCAATGGAAGAAAGCGCAAAGGTAAACCCGAACAGAGTTTTTGAGATTAAGCATACAATTATGGATGCAGATCTTGTTGCATATCATTCCTTTATACAGCAAACACAAGGTGATGCGGGTTTGGTTGTTGTTCACATTCTTAAATTCTCGGATAACAAGATCATAGAAATGTGGGATATGCATCAACCGATTCCTGAAAATATGATAAACGAAAATGGAATGTTTTAACTAATTGTGTTGTTGGGGTAATGTTGAGTAAAAAGGGCAGTACGTTTTAATGATTGTTTCTTAACCTCACCCTGTGTCCCTCTCCTTACCAAGGAGAGGGATTATTTAAGTAGTTCTTTTTTTAGTTCGAGTATTATTTCTTCAAACTGTTTGAGTTTGCTTACGGGAATATCTGCAACAATGTTTTGAAGTTGCTGCGGTAGTTGTTTGTGTATTAATGTTTTCAGTGGATGTTTTTTTGTGTCTGTGTTTTCACCAGGAATCCATTCCATTAAATCGTTGGGGGTGCAGTTGAGATGTGTACATAGTTTTTCTATTACTGCTGGTTTGATTGCTGCAACTTTATTGTTGATTAAGTTGTGCGCCATCTGGTACGTGATGCCTGCTTTTGTAAGGTGGGCAAGCGGAGTTGTGATTCCGCGTGCTTCTAAAAGAGCTTTGATATTATACTTGAGCATTGTGTTACCTGCCTTTTTGTTTTTACTACACAAATATATGGTTTTGGAAGAAGTTTTTCTGGTTCTAGAAAAATATTTTTTAGTATTGTTAAAAGTAATTATAATTTTGGAAGAAATATTTTTGATTTTGCGAGAATTATTTCTGGTTTCAGGAAAAGTATTTTTAATATTGTGAAAATAATTTTTGATCTTGGAAGAAATATTTTTGATTTTAGAATAAGTAAATTTGGTTTTGTTAGAAGTTTTTTTGGTTTTGGAAGAGGATTGTTTGTTTTTGGGCTGAATTGAAAGATTGATAGTTTTATTGTTGGATTGTTACATTGTTTGAGATATCAAAACCCCGCTTGTGTTCTCCCCTTTGCTTAAAGGGGAGAACTTGTGAACTGGCACTAAGTGGTTGGTGAGAGCCGAGAATAAATCTTATTTAGTG
>CALLZX010000019.1 GCA_937858935.1 uncultured Ignavibacteriales bacterium
GAAATGCTTTATCAGTCTCCGCAAAATTAGAATTTATGGCAGGCAGATATTTAAAATTATCTGCAATAATTGTTGGTGCATTTTGCGGATAATCTGGTAAGATTTCTAAAACTTTTTCATTACCAAGTTTTTGGATTAATTCAGCAAATGACAAATCAGTCCACCAACTAATGTTTAATTCCCATGCCATCATTTTAATGACAATTAAACTGTGGATTGGCTTCCATTGTTCGGGCTGATAACCAAGCACATCAAATTCTATTGCATAATTTCCTTTACGCTTTTTTAGATATTCATTAATTCCATTTGAATATGCCTGCAAAATTTTCATAACTATTGGATCATACTTGTAAAGGTTTTTTGAGATATTTCTTTTTATTCCAACTGTGCGAAACATTTTATCAAATGGAATTGCAGTCTCACCAAGAACTTCACTTAATCTTCCTTCACCTGCTCTGCGAATAAGATCCATTGTAAATAATCTTTCCTGAGCATGCAAATACCCTAATGCGAAAGCAACATCTTCATCAGATTGAGCTACTATGTAAGGTACGGCAAAGCTATCACGGTAAACTTCAATATTGGAATTGATTTTGGATGACGAGATTTCACCGGAAAATTGGGGTAAAGAGGATGACAGCATACTGTAGAATATTCCTCCGGCAACTACAAAAGTAATTATGAACGTGAAGAACAAACCAATAAATATTTTTTTCCACTTACGCATAAATTTTAATTGAAATTTTATAAACAAATATAGGAATTATTTTTGAGGGATTGGATTGAGTTTTTACTGATAGAATTTAAATCAGTGGCAATCCATATTTGATTCATCAACAACTTGGGCTGAGATTTTTGGTGAAATGTATGGAATTCCTAATGCCATTCCTCGTAAAATGAAAAGTAAACCGAGCACTAAAGCAAGAATGGGAACAGCTTTTGTAATTTTTCTTCGGATATTGAGATTAATAAATTTTCCAAAGATAGTTGCAGCAAACATTGTTGGAATTGTTCCCAGCCCGAATAATATCATAACAGCAGAACCTGAAATTGCATCACCGCTGGCAATAGCGCCGGCTAATGCTACATAAACTAATCCGCATGGAAGAAATCCATTTAATATTCCAATTAGAAACATTGCAGAAAAAGTACCGCGTTTAAATAAATCACTTATACCAGATTTTAATGGCAAAGTGATTTTTTGAATAATTTTATGCTGGGTTACTTTTGCTTTATACTTAGGTGGGATTAAAACAGCAATAACTATTGCAGTCCCTAATACAATAGAAATACTTTGTTGAAAACCAGAAATTACGAGA
This sequence comes from uncultured Ignavibacteriales bacterium, assembly GCA_937858935.1. Taxonomy (GTDB): domain Bacteria; phylum Bacteroidota; class Ignavibacteria; order Ignavibacteriales; family Ignavibacteriaceae; genus IGN3. The sequence continues at coordinate 1,320 of CALLZX010000019.1, forward strand.
CGCGATCCAAGTAATCCAAACACAGCGCCGAGAAATGAATAAGTTACAACTCTGCCAAGATTGTAAAGCAATCTGCCTGTAACGAAAGAAAGATTACTTGAGTTTGGAATAGGAAGTGCAATTGCTATTGGTCCGCACATTCCGATGCAATGAAAACTTCCGAATAATCCAACAAAAAAAGCTGTTAAAATTTCTGGTGACATATTTTCTTTAATGTCATTGCGAATCCCGATTTATCGGGATGAAGCAATCTGTATAAACATTTATACCTAATAGTTAAACAGATTGCTTCGTCGAAGACTCCTCGCAATGACTTAATTTATTACAAAAGAACTTTCTTTATAATACTCAACAGAATCCTGAGTCCAATCAACTTTTACTTTCCAGTAACCTTTGGCAATACTTTGTGTAGAAATTATTTGCTGTCCGCTTGTATCAACAGTAAGCGGGATTGAAAAATCTTTTTTGGAATCTGATGGGCGATAAAACTGAATTGTGCCTTTAAAACTTTTTTGAGTTAATGATTTTGGAAAACTAAACATAACAAAACCATTGCCAGGATTGATTAAAACTTTTTCAACCATTTCATTTGTGCGGTTAACTCTTTCAATTTGTGTTTGATGCTGAATACCTTTGTCGTAATAATCACTTGTTACCAAATCAACATCCTGGTTCATTAAAAACACAACTGTTCCAATTGTGATAATCATAAAAATGATTATTGTAATCAGAATTCCAGTTCCCCAATTAAATTTACTTTTGCTCATTTTTTTCTACTGGTCCTAAGAACGATGTCTTAACTTTCTTAATTAATTTGTCTCCATCATAAACACCAATTTCAATTGGAGTATTCATTTTTTTCAAATTCACTTTATCCAAAAACACTAAAAATTTTGTTTCAACAATTTCTTGAGATTTTAGCGTGATATCTTTTCCAACTAATTTTAATTCACCTACAGTTGGATTTTCAAGCTTTAACTTTACAGGAGTTTCGTTAAAAGTTTTGTTTACAATATTAAGATCATAAACATTACTTACTTTTCCATTTGGCTGTTCTTGAAATAACATTCCGGGTGTTCTTAAGATATTTACAGAATAATCAGTTCTGATTGAAAGTAAATAACCGAGTATGCTAATTAAGACCACAAGAATTACAGAATACAACATCATCCTTGGAGTAAATCTTAGTTTAGTTTTATTCTCAATTCCATTTAATGAATCATATCTAATAAGATTTTTTGGTTTTTTAATTTTTTCCATTACATCATCGCAAGCATCGATACAAGCCGTACAGTTAACACACTCTAACTGAATTCCATTTCTTATATCAATTCCTGTTGGACAAACATCAACACACAAACCGCAATCTATACAATCACCTTTTGAAGATGATTCATCACCTTTTTTTAGTTTACCTCTTGGCTCCCCGCGTTTGTAATCATAAGCTATAACAAGTGAATCCTGATCAAGTAAAACACCTTGCAATCTTCCGTAAGGACAAACAATTGTGCATGCTTGCTCACGGAAAAATGAGAAAACCCAATAGAAGATTAATGAAAATGCAATGATTGCAACAAATCCGCTTAAGTGTGCACTTGGTGGTTGTGTAATGATTGAAATAACTTTATCCATACTAATAATGTAGGATAAAAATATGTGAGCAATAAAAAATGCAATGATGAAGAAAATAACATTCTTCAATCCCTTCTTAAATAGTTTTTTACTATTCCAGTCTTCAGCATCAAGTTTGCGCTGATCTTTTGCGTCACCTTCAATCCAGTATTCAATTTTACGAAAAACCATTTCCATAAAAATTGTTTGAGGACAAGCCCAGCCACAAAAGATTCTTCCAAACACAACCGTAAAAAGAATCACGAAAACTATTATAGAAATCATTGCAAGTACAAAGAGATGAAAATCGTGAGGACCAAATGGAATTCCGAATAGAATAAAATTTCTGTTGAGAAAATCAAACAGAAGAAATTGGTGACCATTTACTTTTATAAATGGAACAATAATTAAAAACGCTAAAAGAAAGAAACTGAGAATTGTTCTTGCGTTATAAAATTTACCCGAAGGTTTCTTCGGGTAAACCCATTTTCTTTTTCCATCGTTCGTTACTGTAGCAAGTTGGTTCCTATACTCTTGTTTATCTTCAGCAATTTG
>CALLZX010000020.1 GCA_937858935.1 uncultured Ignavibacteriales bacterium
TCAAAAGGGCAAATTAAAAACACCCATTTGTATGGAACTTTATTTATAGATGAAATAACATTAAGCGGATTATTTGATTCTTATAAACAAAGAAATCAACTTGGGTTTACTTTCGGCGGTTCAATTACAGATTTGCCAGTAGAAAATCTTACTGCAAAAATAGAATACACTAAAATATATCCGTTTGTCTATCAGCATTACATCCAGACCTCTGATTACAAAAGCGCAAACTACATTCTTGGTCATTGGATGGGACATAATGCTGATTTGATTTATGCTTCATTGAAATATCGTATTCTTAGAGGATTACAGGCAACATTATGGGGACAATATATTCGTAAGGGTGGAGAAGGCAATATAGATCAACAGTATAGCCAGCCACAGCCACCATTTCTTTTTGGATTAAGAACAAATTATGGATACTTCGGTCTAGAAATTAAGTATGAATACACTCACGAACTTTTTGCTAAATTGAATTTTCAAACGACAAATTCTTCAATTCAACAAACAGATTTAAGTTTTATTGATACAAGATTAAACGAATTTTATTTTTCAGTTTATTATGGATTATAATTTTTAATGAAAGACTATTTAAATAAAAAAACATACCTCGCGGGCCATACAGGAATGGTTGGCTCTGCAATTTTAAAAGAGCTAAAAACTCGTGGTTATAGAAATATAATCACAAAAGATTTATCTGAGCTTGATTTAAGAAATCAGCCAGAAGTACAAAACTTCTTTAGTGAAACAAAACCAGAGTTGGTAATTATTGCTGCAGCAAAAGTTGGTGGAATACTTGCAAACAATACTTACCGTGCAGAGTTTCTTTATGATAACTTAATGATTGAAGCAAATCTTATTCACGCCTCTTATCTAAACAATGTTGAGAAAGTAGTTTTTCTTGGAAGTTCCTGCATTTATCCTAAGCTTGCTCCTCAACCTTTAAGGGAGGAATATCTATTAACAGATACTCTTGAGTTCACAAATGAACCTTATGCAATTGCAAAGATTGCAGGGATAAAGCTTTGTGAAAGTTATTATCGTCAGTATGGATGTAATTACATATCAGCAATGCCCACAAATCTTTATGGACCCAATGATAATTTTAATTTAGAAACCTCACATGTACTGCCAGCTTTGATTAGAAAATTCCACGAAGCCAAAGTTGAAAACAAAGGTTCCGTTACTATATGGGGAACTGGAAAACCACTGCGTGAATTTATGTATGTAGAAGATCTTGCAAATGCAATCGTTTTTATGATGGAAAGTATAGACGCAAAAGATCTCTACGAAAACGGTATTACACATCTAAATGTTGGATCTGGAAAAGATATTTCAATTTCAGATCTAGCAAGTCTTATTGCGGAAATAACCGAGTTTGATGGTGAAATTGTTTATGATTCATCAAAACCAGATGGAACTCCAAGAAAGCTTATGGATGTAACAAGATTAAATTTGCTTGGTTGGAAATATAAAACCGAATTGAAAGAAGGAATTATAAAAGCTTATAATTTCTTTAAAGAAAAATACTTATAGGAAAATAATGAAAGCACTAATAACAGGCATCACCGGACAGGATGGAAGTTATTTAACTGAAATACTTCTTGAAAAGGGCTATGAAGTACACGGAATAATTAGAAGAAGCAGTTCTTTTAATACAGGTAGAATTGATCATCTTTACGGTAACAAAGATATACTTGATAAAAAAATGTTTCTTCATTATGGTGATCTTGTCGATACAAGCAACTTAAATCGTCTGCTTGAAAAAATTCAACCCGATGAGATTTATAATCTTGCAGCACAGAGTCATGTAAAAGTTTCATTTGAAATCCCTGATTACACTGCGCAGGTTGATGCGCTTGGCACACTAAGATTTCTCGATGCAATTCGTGAAGTTGGATTAAGAAAAGTAAAATTCTATCAGGCCTCAACATCAGAACTATTTGGCAAAGTACAGGAAGTTCCGCAATCTGAAAAAACTCCTTTCTATCCTCGATCACCTTATGGAGTTGCGAAACTTTATGGGTATTGGATAATTATAAACTACCGCGAAGCGTATGATTTATTTGCCTGCAACGGAATTTTGTTTAATCACGAATCACCAAGGCGTGGTGAAACATTTGTAACAAGAAAGATAACAAGAGCAGCAAGTAGAATAGCAGCCGGTTTACAAAGCAGTCTTTCACTAGGCAATCTTAATGCTAAACGTGATTGGGGTTATGCTCAAGAGTATTGCGAAGGAATGTGGAGAATACTTCAATATAAGAAAGCAGAAGATTTTGTTCTAGCAACTGGACAAACCAATACGGTTAAAGAATTTGTTGACTTAACTTTCAAGCATCTCGGGATTGATTTAGAGTGGAAAGGTAAAGGAGTAAATGAAAAAGGAGTAATAAAGAGGATTGATTTTGAAAAAGCAAAATCACTTATAGACTATAACAAAAATTCTAAGCTTTATAAATTTGATTTTACATCAAGACTTAAAAGTGGAACCACAGTAGTAACAGTAAATCCAAATTATTATCGTCCAACAGAAGTTGAGTTGTTGATTGGTGATCCAACAAAAGCAAAAAAACTTTTAGGCTGGAAAGCAAAAACAAAGTTTGAGGATCTTGTTCAGATGATGATTAAATCTGATATGGAAAAAGTTTTAAAAAGAGGTTATTAAAAAGTTTTAATTCAATAATTATTAGAGGTTCATATGTTTGATGCAAATTATAAATTCACTTGCGTTGATAGATTTTTAAAGTATGTTAAATACGATACTCAATCAGATGAAGAATCAACTTCATTCCCAAGCTCAGAAAAACAAAAAATTCTTTCAAAAGATCTTGCTGAAGAATTGAAATCATTAGGATTAAAAGATGCTCATATGGATGAGTGGGGCTATGTTATGGCTACTCTTCCATCAAATACAAATAAAAAAGTCGATCCGATTGCTTTTATCGCTCACGTTGATACTTCACCTGCTGTTACTGGTCTAAATGTAAATCCTGTAATTAGAAAAAATTATCAAGGCGGGGATATTAAACTTGAAAATGGCGGTTGGGTAATTTCTGTTAATGATAATCCAGACTTAAAGAATATGATTGGGTTTGATATTATTACTACTGACGGATCAACATTGCTTGGTGCAGATAACAAAGCTGGTGTCTCAGAAATAGTAGATGCTGTTAATTACATGTTAACTCATCCAGAAGTGAAACACGGTGATATAAAAATTTGTTTTACTCCTGATGAAGAAGTTGGGAGAGGAACTGAAAAAATCGATTTAAAAAAACTTGGTGCAAAGTATGCCTACACAATTGATGGCTCTAGCAGAGGTGAACTTGAAACTGAAACATTTTCTGCGGATGCAGTTGTGATAAAATTTTATGGAAAAAACATTCATCCGGGTTATGCAAAAAACATAATGATAAATTCAGTTAAAATTGCTTCACACTTTATAGAGAGTTTACCTAAGGATGGGTTATCTCCTGAAACAACAGATGGGCGTGAAGGTTATGTGCATTGCGGTTCATTTAATGGTAATGAAGAACTGACAACATTAAAATTTATCATAC
>CALLZX010000021.1 GCA_937858935.1 uncultured Ignavibacteriales bacterium
CATTCAATCTTGGCAAACAAAAACCAGGTAGAACTTTAGCAATACTTGCATTTGCTGCAGCATCACTTGTTGTTATTTCTATGTTAACAAACGGGCAGTTTGCAATGTGGAGTATTTTAGCTGTTGGATTATTTAACTCAATTATGTTCCCAACAATTTTTACTCTTGCAATCGCCGGATTAGGAAAACATACAGGACAGGGCTCAGGAATACTTTGTACAGCAATAGTTGGCGGTGCAATTATTCCTTTATTTCAGGGTTTATTAGCCGATAATATTGGTATTCATCACGCTTTCATTTTGCCTGTGCTTTGCTATATGTATATAGCATTCTATGGTATGAAAGGACATATTCCCTCTTTTAAAACTGCTAAGGCATAATCGAAATGAAAACTGAAGTAGCATTAGGTATTGATGTAGGCGGTACGAACACTGCGTTTGGTTTTGTAGATGTAAACGGAAATTGCATTGCAGACTCATCCATACAAACAAAAGCGCACAACAGCGCCGCTGATCTGTTTGCAAGGCTGCACCCTGAAATTGAAAAGATATATAATTCCATTTCTGATAAATGTATTCTAAAAGGAATAGGTGTTGGTGCACCGAATGCAAATTATTATCGCGGAACGGTGGAAAATCCGCCAAACTTAAAATGGGGAGTTGTAAATGTTGTTGAGATATTAAAACAATATTATGATGTTCCCGTTACGATAACTAATGATGCAAATGCTTCTGCAATTGGTGAGATGCTTTTTGGCGCCGCAAAAGGAATGAAAGATTTTATTGTAATAACACTCGGGACAGGTTTAGGCAGCGGAGTTGTTGTTGATGGAAAGTTGGTTTACGGATCAGATGGATTTGCTGGAGAAATCGGCCACACTGTTTATGATCCTAACGGCAGACAATGCGGCTGCGGCAGAAAAGGATGTTTGGAAACTTACGCTTCTGCAACCGGAATCAAACGTACAGTTATGGAGTTGCTTGCAAACTCCAATGAAGACAGCGCACTTAGAAATATTAGTTACAACGATCTTGAATCTAAAATGATTTATACTTCTGCGCTTGCAGGTGATAAACTTGCAAAGCAAGCTTTTGAGTTTACAGGAAAAGTTCTAGGTTTAAAGCTTGCAGATGCAGTTGCAGTTACAAGTCCGGAAGCAATTATTTTGTTTGGTGGATTAGCACTTGCAGGTGATATGATAATCGCTCCGACAAAAAAATCAATGGAAGAAAATTTATTCCATGTATTTCAGAATAAAGTAAAAATTCTTCCTTCAGGTTTGCCTGAAGGCAACAGTGCTGTACTCGGTGCAGCAGCACTGATTTGGAATGAGATGATAAAGGTCGTAGAAATTAACGCTTAAAAAATTATTTACTTTTTTTAGTACTACGAACCTGTTACGCAAAAAAAATGTGCCTCTTAAAATCCCTTTCCTACGGGAATTTAAGGGGCTTTCTTTCTAAAAGGAAAAATTGTGATAAGCATACTTAAAAAATTATACTTTGCCGTATTATTGATCACTTTAATAATACTGTTCGGGTTATAAAGAAAATGTTCAATGTTTCGAAGAAAATAATTCATTTAAATTGTTATTAACTATTCCCAAAATACTATAGAAAAACTTTGAGGATATCATGAGAAAATATTTTCTAATTCTTTTTACCATATTACTTTTTGCAGTTACAGGATTTGTCCCCACTCCGCAGCAAAATTCATCTGAAGAAACCATAGCAGAAAGAGTTGATTCTGTTCTGGCTCTAATGACGCTTGAAGAAAAGATCGGACAGTTAAACCAGCTTTCATTTGGAATTGGCTGGGGACCAACTGTTAAGGTATCCGTTCCTGATGAATACAAACAGCAAATACGCGAAGGAAAAATTGGTTCTTTCCTTAATGCTATCGGTGCAGAGTTTACTTATGAGTTGCAAAAAGTTGCGGTGCAGGAATCAAGATTAAAAATACCATTGATATTTGGATTAGATGTTATTCACGGTTTTAAAACAACCTTTCCTGTTCCATTAGGTGAAGCCGCAACCTGGCAGCCGGAAATTGTTGAAATGTCTGCACATTATCAGGCCATTGAATCAGCATCTGCAGGAATTCATTGGACATTTTCCCCGATGGTTGATATTGCTCGCGACCCGCGCTGGGGAAGAATTATGGAAGGTACCGGAGAGGATCCTTATCTTGGTTCACTAATGGCAGCAGCTCATGTTAGAGGTTATCAGGGAGATCTTTCTGATTTAAACATAATAGCTTGCGTTAAACACTATGCCGGTTACGGCGGTGCCGAAGGCGGAAGAGATTACAATACAGTGGACATGTCAGAAAGAACATTCCGAGATATTTATTTGCCTACATATAAAGCCGGAGTTGAAGCCGGAGCTCATACTTTAATGGCTTCTTTTAATGAGCTCGGAGGAATTCCAGCTTCAGGAAGCAAATATTTATTGAATGATATTTTAAGAGAAGAATGGGGATTTAAGGGATTTGTTGTAAGTGATTGGAATTCAATTGGAGAAATGATAAATCATGGTTATGCATCAGATTTAAAACACGCCGGTGAAATTTCTTTAAACGCTGGTCTGGATATGGATATGGAGTCACGCTCCTACATCACTCATCTTAAACAGCTTGTTGAAGAAGATAAGGTTGATGAAGATGTGATTGATGAATCAGTAAGAAGAATTTTAAGAATAAAATTTATGCTTGGCCTGTTTGATGATCCATTCCGTTATTGCCAGAAAGAGCGCGAAGAAAAAAACATAATGACCAGTGACATAAAAATTGCATCTCTTGAAGTTGCTAAAAGATCTTTCGTGCTGTTAAAGAACGATAAAAATATTCTTCCGCTTAAAAAAGATTATAAGAAAATTGCTGTAATTGGTCCGCTTGCCAATAATAGTATCGATCCAATAGGTGGCTGGGGCGGATTAGGTGATTCTGCAGATGTAATAACAGTACTTGAGGGATTTAAGAACTATGTTGATAAGAAAACTCAGGTTCTGTATTCCGAAGGCTGCAAAATTGATGATCCTTCAACAAAAGGATTTAAAGATGCGGTAAACATCGCAAAAAAATCTGATGTGATAATTTTATGTGTTG
>CALLZX010000022.1 GCA_937858935.1 uncultured Ignavibacteriales bacterium
GTTATAACCGATGGATGAAATATTATCAGTTCCAAAATCTGCCTGCCCGTAAAAGTTTGTCCAGTTTTCTCCGCCATCAATAGATAAACTAACTCCGCGGCTTGTACCGAGCCAAATTGTATCACCGTTTGTTATTATATCTGTAATTGTGTTGCTTAGAGGATTCTGAAAATTGATTTTACTTAAAGCATTTTCATCATCAAGCATAACATAATTATCAGGTGAAAGCTGTGCATAAATCCTGCTTGAGGCTAAAATAATTGTAATAGTAAGAATTAAATATTTTGTCATTGTATAAGTAGAGAATGATTAATGATGTTGCTGAATTTTCCACCACGATCTTTAGCCTGGAATTCCAATCTATATGTGCCTTTTGTATTTGTAGAATAAATTTCTATAACGAGAGAATAAATTCCATCTCCGGCTGTCAAATCTCCGTGTGATGATAATCCGTCATCAAACAGAACATTTTGTGTCCCACTTGTTGTTCCATTTGGCCTATAAACTACAAAGTAAACTTTGTCAATATCAGATAATCCATTTTCATCAAATACATTTATTGAAGTAAGAATTATTGTCGTGTCAGTTACAACTGCTGTGTCAGGATCAACGATATCATTAGAAATTATAGGGGCAATATTAGACTGCCCGTTATTAAACTTAAACGTACCTAATGCGGCTTGTTTTGTTGAATTTGATTTATCAGTTACAAAATACTTTATGTTATAAATTCCATTTGGATAAGATTCACTAAGAGGAATTTTATTTGCAAAGGAGCCATCGCCTGCCGCATCATCTCCATTTGCAATTTTTCCATTATCCAGAAGTGACAATGGTGAAGAATTAAGTTTTGAATTGTCTGAGGCATACACATCACAATAAACACTTTGAATATTAGATGCAGAATTGAAAGAAATTCTTACAGTAACTAAGGAATCCACCGGATTATATCGAATAGAATCTGATGGTGAAACAAGTTTAACCTGGTAATCAGGTGTATAATTTTCAATCACGGTATCATAGTCTTTTTCACATCCAATAAAGATGAATACCAGCATAAGACTAATTGTGATAATTTTAAAGGATTTAATTTTCATATAGCTAAATATTTCTTAATAACTAAACTTCAACAAGGTAAAAATAAAACCATTTCAGCCAATTGCATTAAGTATAAGCGGCGATGGCGAAAATGATATAATAAAAATAAAGAAACTTACATACCCAAGGAACATTCTTTTTCTATCCAATGGCAATACATCGTTAACCGGCGGATGTTTTAATTTTACAACGAAATATAAAATAAATGACCAAAATAACCAGCCGCTCCAGCCGATGCCCAGATTAAATTCTAATAATGAATCTAAAACACCAGCAAAGCCAATAACTGCCAATATTATTGCAGAGATAGCTGAAACATTATAATGCTTTTTATCACCAAACATTGTGTAAGAAATATGTCCGCCGTCTAATTGTCCAACGGGAATCATATTCATTGATGTTACAAGCAAACCAAACCATCCTGCACAAAGAAATGGATAATGATAGATTTCACTCATTGGTGGAAAGAATGTATTAGGATTTACAAAGACATATTTAAGAAAAGAAAATAGGATTGAATCACCAAATATTAGCTGCATCCCATCCTTACCGTAATCTGGCGAAAAATAATCCGGATGAATGTTTAATAAGTAATCGATTGATGGAATGTGAGTAAACCCATAAATTAAAAGTCCAAGACAAACCACAAAACCAGAAATCGGGCCTGCAATTCCAATATCAAACATTGCTTTTTTTGAATATATTGGTGATTTGGTTCTGATAACCGCGCCCATTGTACCAAAATTTATAAAGTAAGGGATCGGTGGAAACGGAATATAAAAAGGTAAGGTTGCTCTTATGCGATGAAATCTTGCTGCAAAGTAATGACCAAATTCATGAAAAGTAATTATTAACAAAATGCTCAATGAATATGGTAAACCTTTAACTAACATATTAAGCTCGTAAGGCGGTAGTTGCCCGGTAGTCCATTCAACTCCGGCTAAAGTTGTAGTAATAAAAGTTACAAGAAATAATCCGATATGGAGTAAATAGCTTTTAATTTTCTTCCATCTTTCTTTAGCTACTGTTGTAGTATAAACTCTTGGTTCAGTAAATATTGGATCAGACATTATAATTCAAAATTTAATCCTATTGCAGAATAATTTTCATTCACATCAAAATACTCACCGTGAATACTTTTTCCAGAAATGTAAGTGTAGTATAAACTCAATCCTCTTTGATTCCATTTACCAAATTTAACCCCTGCAGAAAAAATATTATTGCCAACATATTTTTCATTACCCGCAAGTTTGAAATCATACGCTACAAATGGTGTCATATTTTCGTTACCGAATTGAGTGACAAAGTAATCAAATCCCACCTGTGCATTGAACTGTTTAATTTCTTCCGGGATAATGTGAAAGATATAAGTTAGTCCGGCATAAGCTCTGAAAGTATTAAATCTGTAATAAGGAAATAGCTCTATAAACTCCTTACTAAAAACAAAAGGTTCTCTTCCCTCTCGCCATTCTTGATTTACTGCATCATACTGACCATCCACAAGATGAGCGCTTATATGGCTTAATCTAAACCTTAGGCCTAACTCCCTATTTCCTTCTAATTGTCTTTTGTATCCGGCATTAAATCCAAAAAGATAATCAATTGTTTCAACCGGGAATTTAAATTCATCAGTGCTTCTTAATCTTGTAAAAGTAAAAAGATCAGCTCCGATTGAAATTGTTTCATCATCATCATACCATTTAACTATATCTCGCGATGTTGAAATATCTAATCTTAACTTATCGTTATCGATATTAAATAGAAATCCAGCTTTTGGTTCAAGAATATTTGCTGTAAAAGGCTGAATATTTAAATCTGATGGGAATAATTCGTGCTGCCATTGTGAAAACGAAATGGTTGTGTATAAAAAAACGAATAATAAAATATTTTTCTTCTGCATTAGTCTGTGTTGGATGATTGAATAAATTTCTTTTTAATTTTTTGTTTGATCAGTTTATTATAACTGTACTTAAACTTTGATGTTAAACTTGAAATAGCATATAAGTTAGTTGGAAAAGCAAAAGAAGGCTCAAAGTAACAGTTAACTGTACATCCCTGGCAAAAATCAAACCTGCCTTCCATCTTCATAAAGTGTTTTATCTTTTCTGAATCTCGAATTTCTTTTATTGGCTTATCAATCGGGATTTTATCGTTAGCAAAATGATAACACGGTAAAATAATTTCGTTAGTCGGGGAAATTACTATAACACGGGAAACAGCTTTGCAGCTTGGATTGTTGATATCGTTTCCGCCATCTTTTCTTAACTTCATAAATCCTTTGTTAAGATAGATATCCATTTTGCCATCACAGTATTGATCAACATAATCAGTTGCCTCATCACTTAGTCCAGGATTTCCGAAATAAGAAAAAACGGGATTAACCAACAGAACTAAATCGTGCTTCCGTGCAATCTCGTGCATTCGTGGAAGTTTTTTATAAGTTTCATTTGTAACTGTAAAAAGAATGTCGGGATACTCACCAAGTGATTTTGCAATCTCAATACTTTTGAAAACTGATTTGTAGCAATCAACTTTTCTAATCTTATTATGCTCTGCTTCATCCGGTGAATCTAATGAGAAGTGAAGCAGATTTATATTTCCTAAAAGTTTTTCTGCAAACTTATGATATAACAATCCATTACTCGTGATGCTTGTCTGCATTTTAAGATCGTGCGCAAACTTAGCCATTTCAGCAATATCTTTATGGAGTAACGGTTCACCACCGGTAAGATCAATAAATTTAACACCAAGCTCTGCAAGCTGAGTTACATTTTTTTTAAAATCTTCTAAGCTGGCATAAGGTGTGTCTTTAAAATTGGTATGATCACCAAAATGGCAGAACTCACAATAAGCATTGCATCGATATGTAACGTAATAGTTGCAAAGAAGAAGCATTAATATTCTCGGCCCTTCCAGATCACTTTTTTATTTGGTAAAACAATAAACGGAAGAAGTATTACATAAATTAAATAGTATACTTCAAAGTGGAAGAAGTACTTTAGATTTTTTGCAATTCCAAGTTTAACGTGAACAGGATACAATAGAAAAAAATCCAAAGCTACTTTAAACACAACCAAAGTTAACCATGTAGGCGAGAAAAAGAAAGGTGTTAATAATACAAGCAAGTTTGCAGTAAAACCCCAGAACATTATCACAAAACCACGAAATGGAACTCCAAGTCCACCAACTCCCCAGCGTTTTTTCTGATGTACTAAACTTTTCAATGAGCGGCAAGGAATTGATGTAATTAGTGAGTCTGATTCAACTGGAAAAATTACTTTATATTTTTTAAGATTGTAAATCGCATTCATCAGCGTAAAATCTTCAGTAACACTATGTGGAAGTTTTTCATATCCGCCGACTTCATCGTAAGCAGATTTTCTGAAAGACATATTATTTCCTATACACGAAATTGGGACATTTAAATTTGTTGTTCCGGCACCAGCGGTAAGCAGATAAACAAAATCAATTGCCTGCATTCCGTGAAACCAATTTTTTGAAGTCTGTGTTGTTACTCCACTTACCAAAGCAACATCATTTTCATAATGCGAACAAATAGTTTTTACCCAAAGTGGTTTTACTTCACAATCCGCATCGGTAGTTAGAATTATTTCTCCGGTTGCTTCCTTAATTGCATACGCTAGTGCGCGCATCTTACCAATAAGTTTTGTGTGATGTTCTTCTGTCGTGATTTTTTGAAATCTGGTTTTGCCTGCAATAAAATCATCAATAATTTTTCCTGTATCATCAGTTGATTGGTCATCAACAATCATAATCTGGAGTTTTCCCTCCGGATATTCAAGTTTATCAAGTGATTGAAGTGTGCGAAGAATTTTTTCTTCTTCATTTCTTGCAGCAACAATGATAGTTGCAGTCGGCAGTTTATCATCGGATATTCTTGGGAACTTTTTTCTTGCGCCAATAATAAAAATGAATGATTGAAAAAAATATCCAATCATTATAAACAAAAATATCAGTTCAAACATTCTTCTGCTTCTCCAAACTGATAATTTCTTTTTCTAACTTCATCAGCAATACAACTGATTGAATCTGAGATAATATTTTTTGATTTGTTGCTATCGTGCAAAACTATAATTGAGTTATGTACTAAATATTTTTCAACGGCAAATTTAACGATTGATAAGTCATTTTTATAATCGTATGTGAGCAAAGACCACATAATATTTCTTAACTGATATTTTTTCATTAACGATGAAGTTGATAATTGAAATCTGCCGTGCGATGGACGAAAATATTTTAGTTTGATATCAAATTGATCATTAAAGATTTTGTTAACTGCTGATATCTGATAATCTTTTTCATCATCAGAAATTTTATTGAGTATTTTATGGTTAAAAGTATGATTGCCCAAAGTATGACCAGCATCTTTAATTTGCTTTAATAATTCAGGATACTTTTGAACATTATCACCAACACAAAAGAAAAGTCCTTTAATTTTTTCATCGGAAAGTTTTTTTAGAATTATTTCCGTTGTTCCAGGATTTGGACCATCATCAAATGTTAATAGAACCTTGCCATTATTTGTATTCCAGCTAAAATCACTAAAGATCTTCTTTAAAATTATTGGCGGATTATAGAGATACTTCATTAAAATATTATTCAATTAATTCTTTTTCTGTAATTTAGGCATACTAAAATAAATTCAGTAATGTTTACAGTTTTTTAATGCAGAACATATCAGAACATAACAAAGGAATTCTTGCCGTTTTCCTGACAGCAATTTTATGGAGTTCAGGCGGACTTTTCATAAAACTTATCTCTCTCAACTCAATGGAACTTTCATTTTTTCGTTGTGCAATAGCAGCAGTTGTGTTTGCTCTTATGTTCAGAAAAAGAATCTTAAAACTAAATTCTTTAGCATTAATAAATTCTTTTGCTTACGCAGCCGTTTTAATATTATTTGTGATTGCAACAAAAACCACAACAGCCGCTAATGCAATATTTCTTCAATCAACTGCACCAATTTATGTTTTAATATTTGAACCATTGCTCACAAAAACAAAGTGGGAAAGAATAAACATTATTACAATTGTGGTTTGTTTTTTAGGAATGATTTTATTTTTTATGGGTGATCTAACTCCAGGCGATATTAAAGGAAACATTGCAGCATTATTAGCCGGAGTTGCGTTTGCTGCATTCTTTTTAGGGATGAAAAAAAATGAACCTCAATATGGTGAATCATCAATCTTTTATGGAAACGTAATTGTTGCGCTTATCTGCATTCCATTTGTGACTGATTTATCTTCGATATCATTACAGGATTTTGCAATGGTAAGTTTTCTTGGAGTTTTTCAGATAGCTTTTGCATACGCACTTTTTAGTTACGGATTAAAAAGAATAATCGCCGTTGAAGCTTCAATAATTTCGATGTTTGAACCTGTGTTAAATCCAATTTGGGTTTTTATTGGATATGGAGAGGTTCCTTCATTTTATGCTATCATTGGAGGTATAATAATTATGACAGCAATTACTGTAAGAACTCTAATTTCAAATTCTGATTTTATTAAAACAAAGTTTAGGTTTTGAGTTACTTCGGTTTGAATCCGAACATTTATCTCTTAATTTTGATTAAACTTTTTTCTAATTTTCTGCTGGGTAAACAAATGTCAGGGAAGAATCAAAAACTAATTATCTCAGTCTTTTTATTTTTATTCACATCACTATCTTTTTCACAACATCAGATTACAATTAAACCAACTATTGGTGGATATATTTATAATTCTGAAAACTCATTAAAAATAATGGGTGATGAAAATTATCTGCTCAATTATGGATTTGAATTAAGTTATGAGAATAAAGATATAGTCGGTTATGACATTCAGGTTGATTATTCATAC
>CALLZX010000023.1 GCA_937858935.1 uncultured Ignavibacteriales bacterium
ATGTTTGATGACTGCCGACTGGAGATTGCCAACTAATCTTTGTACTCGGATTAAAGGGGTTAGGGTAATTTTGTTCTAGAGAAAATTGTTGTGGTAGATTATTTATTGCTTCGTTAACGTCGGTCACAACCTGTGATAAAGGACGACGCCAAATGCTGGAGGAAACTGTTCCTGCAAATAGATACTGATCATCATAACCCAAAGAAAGTACATTGTATGCTCCGCTGCCAAGACCATCATTAATTTGACTCCAGGAATTTCCATAATTTGTAGAACGCCAGACACCGTTACCAACACTTCCAGCAAAGATATTTGAACCAACATTTAATAATGAATTTATCCAGGCATCGTTAAGAATGAGCGTCCAATTATTTCCGTTATCCGAAGAAATATATATACCGCCAACTGAGCCTTGAGCTGTACCAGCAAATAAGTATCCACCTAAGCTTGAAAGTGCAGTAACATTTGTGTTTGTTAATCCAGTGTTTCTGGCATACCAGTTGGAACCACTTATTTGAAATACTCCTCCATTGGTACCAGCAAAAACTTCTCCATTATTTTCTACAAGCGCTCTTACTTTAGTCTCAGATGATGGTAAGCCGGTATTAATTGGTATCCATGTGGAGAGTGGATAGTATTGAGGTAATAAGTAAACTCCCCTTTCTGTTCCTACCAAATAATTAGAACTATTGTTTTTTTCAAGAATACAATAAATATTTGCTAAAAATGGAAGCTGCTCTGATTCAGCAGGAAATGCTGTCCAATCATCTCCATAATTTGTTGACATTGAGATTCTACCTGAAACCATACCTGCTAATAAATCATATGCAGATGACTCAACTGAAATTAGTGCACGAATATTTGTGTAGGGTAATCCGCCGCCGGCACTTACCCAATTAGCTCCATTATTTGTAGATCGCACTAATCCTTGATCAGTACCAGATAATATTGTTGAATTTACATAAGCAAAACATTGAATCTGCCTTCCGGTCAATCCTAAATCTGGATTGGTCCATTGCGCAAAGTTTATTTGAGATAAAATGACACAAAATATTAGAGTCCTTAAAAATTTCATTTACAACACTTTCATTTTATGAACATTATTACTTTCAAATACGGTCTGATTATCTAAGCAAAATCATCTTCTTAGTTTCAACGAAATTCCCGGTTTGCAGTTTATAGAAATAAATTCCTGATGATAATTGCGAAGCATTAATATCTACTTCATAAATACCTGCAGATTTTTCTTCGTTAACAACGGTAGCAACTTCATTTCCAAGTATATCATATATTTTTAATGTTACATTCTCTTTTTGTGGAATTCTGTAGCGTATTTTGGTACTTGGATTAAATGGATTTGGATAATTTTGCTTGAGTTGAAATGCTAGCGACTGAAATTCATCTTCTACATCAGAAACCATATCCATAGAAAGTTCTAGATCATCCAGGTACATTTCTGAACCCAGAGTGACATTAACTCCACCGACTGGATTTAGAATTTGAAATGATATAATACATTTGTTTGGAGTAGCTGGATCAATATATGTAATAGGAATTGCAAATTGTGTATATGATGAGGCATTGTTTAATAGAATACCTCCGGCACCTATTCCTGTAGTATCGGCAATTAAAATTAAAGAAATATATACTTGGTCTCCCCCTTGAGGATTAAATTTGTAAAATCCCTTCAAAGAGTTAAATCTAAATTCAATCGGAAAGCCCTCATCATCAATACCAGCACACAAAGCAGTTGGGCCAAGCACTGGTAAAAATGGCGGTACGAATGGAATACAC
>CALLZX010000024.1 GCA_937858935.1 uncultured Ignavibacteriales bacterium
CAATTAAAGGTGCTTACACACATATAAAAACCGCTGGCACAAGTTATCTTGAAGCGTTAAAAGTTATGGCCATTAAAGAACCAAACTTCTTTAGAGAAATTCTCGAGTATTGCATTGCGTTATATGATAACGAAAAGAAAACTTATCATGTTTCAGCTGATTTGAATAAAATTAAATCTGCAAAAGATTACAAAGATGAAGAGTTAGAACCATTATTCTATAATGATAATGTTAGACAGGTTCTTCATGTAACCTTTGGTCGAATTCTTACAGATAAAAATGGGCAAGGTGATTACAAGTTTAAGGAAAGATTACTTGACTACTTAAAAGTGTATGAAGAAACTTACTACGAAATAATAGAAATTCATTTTCACAAACATTTAGATCCATTTAAATAAGATGAACAAAAAACAAATACTTGATGAAATATTCAAACGTAAAGCTGTTGCTGTTTTAAGAGTTAAAGAAGAAGACAAACTAAAAAAAGTAATTCAAGCAATTGCTGCGGGCGGAGTTTCTGTTGCTGAAATTACAATGACAGTTCCAAACGCAATTAAGCTTATTGAAAAGATGAACAACGAATTGGATGAAAATATCATAATTGGAGTTGGTTCTGTCCTCAGTAAAGAAGTTGCGGAAGAAGCTATTAAAGTGGGTGCGAAATATGTTGTCAGTCCAATCTTAAAAAAAGAAATAATAGAGACTGCACTTAAGTATGATGTTCCGGTTATGCCAGGATGTTTTACGCCGACTGAAATTTATTCAGCCTTTGAAATGGGTGCTGATATCGCAAAGGTTTTTCCCGCTGATGTAGTTGGAATGCAATTCTTCAAATCTATTTTGGCACCAATGCCACAGCTTAAACTTATGCCGACAGGCGGAGTATCTTTAACTAATGCAGGCGATTGGCTTAAAGCCGGTGCCTGTGCAGTTGGAATTGGTTCTGCTTTGCTTGATGATAAGGCTATTAAAGAAGAAAATTATTTAAAGCTTACGGAAAATGCTAACACTATTATGAACAGCATCAATTCAGCAAATAAAAATTAAGAGGATAGTAAATGAAATACGAAATACCTGGAGTTAAAAATAAAGTTTGTGTAATTACAGGAGGAGCTGGTGTTATCGGCACTTCGCTTGGGTTAGGATTAGCAGAAGCAGGAGCCAAAGTTGCAATTGTAGATTTTAATCTTGAACGTGCAAATGAAGTTGCAAGTCTTATTAATGAAAAAACTAAATCTGGTGCTATCGGGGTTTTTGCAAATGTGCTTGACAAAAATTTACTGATTGAAAGAAGAAACCAAATTCATTCCAAGTTGGGTAAGATTGATGTTTTGATTAATGGTGCTGGCGGAAATGCACCAACAGCAACAACTAAAGAAGAATTTGTTACCGAAAATAGTTTAAATGATTTATCGGGTACTTTGCTGGGATTAGATATTGAAGGATTTAGAAAAGTATTTGATCTAAATTTTTTAGGAACAGTACTTCCAACAATGGTTTACGCTGAAGACTTAATTAAAAATGGTGGAAGTATAATTAATATTTCTTCTATGAATTCATTCCGTCCGCTAACAAAAATTCCAGCATACTCAGCAGCAAAAGCTGGAATCAATAATTTAACGGAATGGCTCGCAGTTCATTTTGCTAAAGTAAATATTCGTGTAAATGCAATCGCTCCGGGATTTTTTGTAACAGATCAAAATCGTTTTTTACTTTATGATAAAGAGACAGGTAAGCTATCTCCACGCGGGGAAAAAATATTATCCAACACACCTATGGGAAGATTTGGTGAACCTGATGAACTGATCGGAACTCTACTATACCTAATTTCAGATTTGTCAAAATTCGTTACTGGTGTCGTCATTCCTGTTGATGGAGGATTTAACTCTTATAGTGGTGTATAAATTAAAAACATTTTAAAATTTAATAAGGTTAGAATAAATGAGCATTGATCTAAAAAAAGATTTCAAATATTCTTTAATCGTTCCAACAAGTATGGGCGTTAGAATAACTCCTGTTAACGGGCAGCCAGTTCATAGCACTGATACTTATACTATGCAGGCTACTAGTGCTGAAACAAATGTTGCTAGCATATCTTCTTTTCTCGGACTTCCTGTAAAAGTGCTAACAGTTTTTGTTAAAGATAGTCCTATTGCAAAATTCATAAAGAGCAATTTGAAAAGTAGAAATATGGATTTTGAAGGCAAAGATGTTCCTCAAGGTGGACCGTGGGGATTTCGTCATCAGTTTAATATTGCAGATAGCGGATTTGGTTCACGTGGACCAAGAGTTCACAATGATCGTGCTGGTGAGATTGGCAGATCCTTGAATGCAAAAGATTTTGATTTAGATCGAATATTTGGCAAAGACGGTGTTCAGATTATTCATCTTTCAGGTTTAATTGCTGCGCTATCAGAAGAAACATGCAATTTTTGTTTAGAGTTAGCGAGAGCTGCGAAAAAGAACGGTACTAAAATTTCATTTGATTTAAATTATCGTGCAACATTCTGGAAGGGAAGAGAACAAGAATTAAGATCAGCATTTACAGAAATAGCTTCATTATCAGATATTCTTGTTGGCAATGAAGAAGATTTTCAACTCTGTCTTGGTATAGAAGGACCGGAAGCAGGTGGTAAAGGGATCGAAGAAAAAATTGAAAACTTTAAGGAGATGATTGGAAGAGTAAAGAAAACTTTTCCTAATGCATCAGTCTTTGCAACAACTTTACGCGAAGTTGTAAATTCAAATAAACATTTGTGGGGTGCTATAATGCTTGAAGGCAGCAACTGGCATGTTGTAAATCCAAGAGAGATTAATGTTCTTGATCGTATCGGTGGCGGCGATGGTTTTGTAGGCGGATTAATATATGCCATTCTAAAAAACTGGGAACCAGAAAAATGGATTAAATTCGGATGGGCTTCCGGTGCACTAGCCACAACTTTCCAAACAGATTATGCTCAGCCTGCTGATGAAGAAATGGTGTGGAGTGTTTGGGAAGGTAATGCAAGAGTAAAACGATAATCGAAATTTCTGGAGCAAATTAATCGTGTTAGTTAATTTGCAGTTAGTTAGTAGAGCCGGAGTGTTACTCCTTTTTCACTCCGGTTTCTTTTACACAAAGCAACAGTAACATTTAATTAAAATTATTTTAGAGTGATAGATGATTGACAATCCACAAAAAGTGCTGGAAGATTTAAAACCCACAAAAGAATTTTTTATTGGAATAGATTCTGATGGCTGTGTGTTTGACACAATGGAAATAAAACAGAAAGAAGCTTTCTGTCCAACTTTTATCAAGCATTACAAATTGCAAAAGATCTCTAAATATGCACGTGAAGTGTGGGAGTTTGTAAATCTTTATTCAAAAACTCGTGGTGTTAACAGATTTAAAGCATTGTTACGAGCAATTGAACTTCTTGAAAGAAGACCTGAAGTTAAAGCACGTGGAATGAAATTTTTAGATATGACTACTGTAGCTGAATGGGTAAAGAACGAAAGTAAACTCGGAAACCCTGCACTAGAGAAATATGCTAAAGAAAATAATGATGATATGATAAATCTTACTTTAGCCTGGTCTAAAGAGGTAAATAAAATAATTGCAGAATTGGTTTTTGATATTCCACCGTTTCCGTTTGTTAAAGAATCTTTAGATAAAATGAAAGATAAAGCTGATCTTATGGTTGTTTCTCAAACTCCCGGTGAAGCTTTAGTTAGGGAATGGGAAGAACACAACATTCAAAATTATGTAAGAGTAATTTGCGGGCAGGAATATGGAACAAAAGCAGAACATCTTAAATTTGCAGCTAAAGGAAAATATCTTGATGAAAAAATATTGATGATTGGTGATGCCCCTGGTGATCAGTCTGCGGCAAAATCAAACGGAGTATTATTTTATCCAATAAATCCAGGTCATGAAGATGAAAGCTGGAAAAGATTCTATGAAGAAGCGCTAGAAAAATTTTTCGAAGGAACTTTTGTTGGTACGTATGAAGATAATCTTATTAAGGAGTTTGAAAGCTATTTGCCTGAACTTCCAAGTTGGGAAAAATAAAAATGTTGTACTTTACTAAAGGATCAGAAAACGAATCAATAAGTAATGCACAGTTAAAAGAATTTATCTTTTCAACTTTGCAAAAACTTGGTGATAGAAAAAAAGTTTTAGCTGTTCCACCGGATTTTACGAGATTTCATTCTCAAGCAGGAGTAATAACTGAATTTGTTTACGACTATTATAAAGACAAATTAGTTGATGTTCTTCCCGCAACAGGAACGCATTATCCCATCAATCAGCAAGAACGTGAAATGATGTTTGGTTCTGTTCCAGCCAATCTTTTTAGAGAGCATAAATGGAAACAGGATTTAACAAATTTGGGCGAAGTTCCATCTGAGTATATCAAAGAAGTTTCTGAAGGCAAATTAGATTTTACATGGCCTGCACAGGTAAATAATTTAATCGCAAATGGTAATCATGATTTAATTCTTTCAATTGGACAGGTAGTTCCTCACGAAGTTATTGGAATGGCTAACTACAATAAAAATATATTTGTTGGTGCCGGTGGAAAAGGCGGAATCCATAAAAGCCATTATCTTGGTGCTGTTTATGGAATGGAAAGAATTATGGGTCGGGCTGATACTCCTGTAAGAAAAGTTTTAAACTATGCCTCAGATAATTTTGCAAAGCATTTGCCAATCATTTATATCTTAACTGTAATTGGAAAAGATGAAGTGGGAAATCTTGTAATTAAAGGTTTATTTATTGGTGATGATTATGAGTGCTTTAAACTTGCTGCAGAACTATCATTAAAAGTTAACTTTATTATGCTTGATAAACCCCTCAATAAAGTTGTTGTTTATCTTGATCCATTGGAGTTTAAAAGTACCTGGCTTGGTAATAAAAGTATTTATCGTACAAGAATGGCAATCGCAGATGATGGTGAACTAATTGTTCTTGCACCCGGTTTGAGCACGTTTGGTGAGGATAAAGAAATTGATTCGTTGATCAGAAAGTATGGATACAAAACTACTCCTGAGATTTTAGAGTTTGTAAATACTTATGATGATATAAAAAACAATCTTGCTGCTGCAGCACATTTAATTCATGGCTCATCTGAAAAAAGATTTAAGATAACTTACTGCCCGGGTAATCTTACTAAAGCAGAAATCGAGAGTGTAAATTTTGAATATGCATCTTTAGATGAAATGACAAAAAGATACATTCCGGAAAAACTTGTTGATGGATTTAACAAAATGCCTGATGGAGAAGAAATATTTTTTATTTCAAATCCAGCTTTAGGATTGTGGGCTTCTAAAAATCGTTTTAATGTTTAACTAGTGGAGAACAAATTGGAACTTGCAAATATTGCACTTATCGGTGTTGGTGTTATGGGTGGAAATCTTGTATTAAACATTGAAAGTAAAAACTATTCAGTTGTTGTATTTGATAAAGACTCATCTAAAGTAGAGAAATATTTAAATGAAAAAGCGACTGGTAAAAAAATATCTGGTGCAAAATCACTAAAAGATTTAGTGGAAAAGTTAGAGTTACCAAGAAAAATATTTATGATGGTTCCTGCTGGTAAAGCAGTTGATGAGCTCATTGATGAATTAATCCCATACTTGGATAAAGGAGACATTCTAATTGATGGAGGTAATTCACATTTTCCGGATACAACAAGAAGAACCAGATATCTTGAAGAAAAAGGATTTCTTTATATCGGTACGGGTGTTTCAGGCGGAGAAGAAGGTGCTCTTAAAGGTCCTTCAATTATGCCTGGTGGTTCTTTTAAAGCGTGGGAATTTGTAAAACCAATATTTCAATCAATCTCTGCAAAAGTTGATGGCAATATTCCCTGCTGTGAATGGGTTGGTGAGAATGGTGCAGGCCATTTTGTCAAGATGGTTCATAATGGAATTGAATATGGTGATATGCAGCTTATCTGTGAAGCATACCAGATAATGAAAGACTTGCTTGGACTTTCTTACGAAGAAATGTATGAAACATTTAAAGAATGGAATGAAGGTGAACTGCAAAGTTATCTTATAGAAATTACAAGAGACATTTTAAACACAAATGAAAATGGGGAACCACTTGTTGAAAAGATTTTAGATACAGCAGGACAAAAAGGAACAGGCAAATGGACCGTACTTGCTGCTCTTGATAGTGGTGCTCCGTTAACGTTAATAAGTGAATCAGTTTTTGCTAGAGCACTTTCGGCATTAAAAGATGAAAGAGTTGAAGCTTCTAAAATATTATCTGGTCCAAAACCAAAATTTGAAGGGGATAAAAAACAATTTATCAATGATATAGGTAAAGCATTATACGCTTCTAAAATTATTTCTTATGCTCAAGGTTATATCTTAATGAGGTATGCTGCAAATGAATATTACTGGAATTTAAACTACGGCGGCATCGCATTAATGTGGCGTGGTGGTTGTATTATTCGTTCTGTTTTTCTTGGAAAGATAAAAGAAGCATTTGATAAAAATCCTAACCTTACAAATTTGTTACTTGACCCTTTCTTCAAAGAAAAAATGGAATCTTCACAACAAGCCTGGAGAAGAGTAGTTACAACAGCAATTAATAATGGTATCTGGGTTCCTGCACTAAGCAGTGCCTTAACTTATTTTGATGGATATAGAAACGCTAGATTGCCCGCTAATCTTTTACAAGCACAAAGAGATTATTTTGGAGCCCATACTTATGAGAGAACAGATAAACCTCGAGGAGAGTTTTATCACACAAATTGGTTAGATAATTAATTAAGGATACTAAAAATGGATGTAAGATATTCACCAGATAAAAATGGATTTAAAAAACTTGATACAAATGAATTAAGAAAATCTTTTTTGATTGAAGACCTATTTCAAAAAAATAAAATACCAATGACTTATTCTGATGTTGACAGATCAATAACAGGCTCTGCCGTACCATCAGGTAAAACTCTTAAGCTCGTTGCCACAAAAAAAGAAATGGCAGCAAATTACTTTACGGAACGCAGAGAGCTTGGGATTATAAATGTTGGTGATAGCGGAACCGTATCGGTAAATGGTAAAGTTTATAAGATGGATAGCAAAGATGGTTTGTATGTTGGTCGTGGTGAAAAAACTATTGAGTTTAAAAGTAAATCAGCAAGCAAACCAGCAATGTTTTACTTTGTAAGTTATCCTGCGCATAGAGATTACCCAGATAAACATATTACGTTTGATAAAGCAACAAAAAGAAATCTTGGAACAATTCAAGACGCAAACAAACGTGTTATCAATCAATACTTTCATCCGGGAATTATGGAAACATGCCAACTAGTTATGGGCTTAACAGAACTGGAAGAAGGATGTGTCTGGAATACGATGCCGGCACATACACATCAAAGAAGATCTGAAGTTTATGTTTACTTTAATTTAAAACCAGATTCCTTTGTAGTGCATATTCTTGGTGAAGCTAATGAAACACGCCACATAATTATTAGAGATAAACAGGCTGTGCTCTCAACAAGCTGGTCTATGCACTCGGGAGTTGGAACTCAAAATTATTCATTCATCTGGGCAATGGGCGGTGAGAACCAAGTTTTTGATGATATGGATTGGATACCGATGAAAGACTTAAAATAGAAAAACACTTTATAAGATTAACCTCATAAAAATCTACTTGTCATATTAAATATTTTCAATGTAAGGAATCTATAATGAATCAAACCTTGAATCCTATCCAAGAGAAAATGAAAATCGGTCACTATCGATGGCTAATTTGTGCATTGATATTTTTTGCGACTACAATTAATTATGTTGATAGAGCAGTGCTTGGTGTACTTGCTCCAACTCTTCGAACCGAAATTGGATGGACAGATCAGGAATATGGATATATTAGTGCTGCATTTACTCTTGCTTATGCTATAGGATTTCTTTTTGCAGGTTGGTTTATCGATAAAGTTGGTACTCGTTTAGGTTATGCTTTATATTTAACTATATGGTCATTAGCCGCTGCGGCTCACGCGCTGGTTAGAACTACATTTGGATTTGGAGTTGCAAGATTTGCATTGGGAATTGGTGAATCAGGTAATTTTCCCGCAGCTATAAAAACCGTTGCAGAATGGTTCCCTAAAAAAGAGCGGGCACTCGCAACTGGAATTTTTAATGCTGGATCTAATGTTGGTGCAATTGTCGCTCCATTAGTGGTTCCCTGGATTGCGTTAAATTGGGGATGGCAGGAAGCTTTTATATTTACCGGGTTAGCAGGACTTATTTGGATAGCTTTTTGGTTACCCGTGTATCATCGTCCCGCAGAACATCCAAAATTATCTAAAGAAGAATTAGCACATATTGAAAGTGATCCAGCAGATCCTCCGGCAAAAATATCCTGGTTCAAACTTCTTACATTTAAACAAACATGGGCATTTTCAATCGGAAAATTTTTAACTGATGCGATCTGGTGGTTTTATCTTTTCTGGTTCCCATTATTTATGAATGATAGATTTGGAGTAGATTTAAAAACAATCGGGTTACCAATGATAGTCGTTTATGTACTTGCAGATTTTGGTTCTGTTGGTGGCGGATGGCTAAGTTCGGCTTTGATGAAGCGTAACTGGACTGTGAATGCTGCCCGTAAAACAGCGATGTTAGTCTGTGCCATTCTTATTCTACCTGTAGCAATTGCTCCTCATGTTACCGGACAATGGATAGCTGTCATATTAATTGGTATTGCTGCTGCAGCTCATCAAGGATTTTCTGCAAATATATTTACCACTTCTTCAGATATGTTCCCTAGAAAAGCTGTTGGATCAGTTGTTGGCATTGGTGGATTTGCCGGTGCAATAGGTGGATTTTTTATGAATCTTGGTGCGGGCTGGTTAAAACAAAATACTGGCAGTTATGAAATAATGTTTGCCATTGCAGGTGTTGTATATCTTATTGCATTATTAATTATGCATTTGCTAGTTCCAAAACTTGAACCGGCCGTAATTGATTAAATTGAAAAAGGAAAATCAAAGATGATATTAAATAAATTTAAACTTGATGGAAAAACCGCAATCGTTACAGGATCAAATCAGGGAATTGGACAAGCTTATGCACAAGCACTTGCAGAAGCTGGTGCAGATATAATCGGTGTTTCTTATCAAAGCGATTTTACTGAAACAGCAAAAATTATTGCTGCAACTGGAAGAAAATTTAAATCATATGTGGCAGATTTTTCTGATCGTGATTCACTCTATCAATTTATCAAAGATGTAAAATCTGATTTTAACAAGATTGATATTCTTGTAAACAATGCTGGAATGATTTTACGTAAACCAATCTCAGAACATCCTGATGAATACTGGGATAAAGTGATCGATGTTAATCTTTCTGCTCAGTTTATTCTTACTCGTGAATTCGGAAAAGATATGGCAGAGAGAGGTTATGGTAAAATTGTTTTCATTGCTTCATTGCTATCATTCCAGGGTGGAATTACAGTGCCTGGATATGCTGCCTCTAAAGGTGGGATAAAGCAATTAACTATGGCGTTCGCAAATGAATGGGCTTCAAAAGGAGTTACAGTAAATGCTATAGCACCCGGTTACATTGCAACAGAAAACACTAGAGCACTTCGTGAAGATGCTGTAAGAAATAAATCCATATTGGATAGAATTCCTGCTGGGAAATGGGGAACCCCAGAAGATCTAATGGGCACAATAGTATTTCTTTGTTCAGACGCATCAAATTATCTTAATGGTAGTGTAGTTACTGTCGATGGCGGCTGGATGGGAAGATAGTTTTAATTTTTGCAGCACAGTACTATTTCTGTGCTGCGAAAACTAAATGTATTTAAATCTATTATTTACTCACCGCCAAAATCAAAAACGCTACGACTGCAAATGAAACACCCACATAAACACCTACCGGTAAAACTTCTTTTAAAATTAAAAAACCTAGTAGATTAGAAAGAATTATTGAAACAGCACCAAACAATGCCATGGTCTTTCCAAGTTCTATCGTCGTGAAAATATAAAGTTGACCGAACATCGCAATAGTTCTGATAAGGAAATAGATTATAAACCACATTGATAAGAAAGCACTAATTCTAAATCCAGACTTTGGCATATTGTATCTGGCTAATAAATCACTGCCAGTAAAAAGCAATTGTGTAACTATTATAATTATTATTGAAAATTTCATAAATATGTTTTGTCTTTGTTTAAATATAACTTAATCTGAGATATTTTGAGTTCTGATGCTGACAATAATATTTTTATTTTTAATCACAAAATAATCAACAGAAAAACATATGTCTGTTAATCAAGATAATAAAAATTGGTATGCTCTCTACACACATTCACGCTGTGAGTTCAAAGTTGAAGAAGCATTAAAAGCACAAGGTGTTTCTGTATATCTACCTGTAACAAAAACTTTAAAAAAATGGAGCGATAGAAAAAAAGAAATAACATTACCCTTGTTTGCATGCTATGTTTTTATTAATGCTACCGAAAAGGAAAGGCTAACATCACTTCAGCATAAACAAATTGTTCGATGCTTAACTGATGCTGGTAAACCGGCCATTGTTCCCAACTGGCAGATGGAAAATTTGAAAAAAATGATTTCAAGTAGTCCTAGTGTAAGCGTTATTGAGGGATTATCTGTAGGTGAAGAAATAAAAATCAAATCAGGACCACTTAAAGGAGTGGAAGGAATACTATTAAATAATGAAAACAAAAAACAGCTTGCAATATCAATAAAATTACTTAATAGAACTGTTGTGGCACATCTTGCTGAAGAGTACATAACAGGAGAATAAATATTAATTAAAAGTCGTTTGTTAGAATTATATATTTAGGCTGCAAAGAAGAATTCAATAAAATAATTTGTTAAATAGATTACATTATAAAAAGTATCAACTAATTGCTTATTCCCGCCAATAGAAATTGAAAAGAGGGTGGTAGGCCAACTAGGATAGGGTGGTGCTGGTACCAAAAGGTTAACCTTTATCATACCTAGCTGCAAAGCTCAGGTCATTATTATATTAAAATAATTGTTAAATATATTAAATCATTCCATATTGTAATTACTGCAAATCTTGAAGTATCTCAATGTGCTTAGTTAGTTTAATTTATTGCCTCCATCTTAAGGATGCTTAATACTAAGTGCACCAGATGGACATTTTGCTACCTGAGTAATCAATTCTTCAGTTGAAGCATTTTCAGGTTTAATCCAAGGTCTTTCCTTTGGATTGTAAACTTTGGGAAGTGTTTTGACACAAACTCCTGAATGAGTACACTTTTTCGGTTGCCAAACAATTATAACCTCACCATTTGAATATTCTTTTAGATCCATTTGTATCTCCTTTAGACATAATTAAGAATTAAAATTAATTTTTTAATGCTTCTCAATTTTCATAGAAGTCATTGTCAGCGAACCACCAATAGCTTTGTCATTAAAAAAACTAACTTTTTCATCTTCTTCTTTCAAGGCTAAATTATATATTAATGGCAAATAATGTTCCGGAGTTGGAATTGCCAGATTAAAAGCGCTTCCCTGAGACTTGTAATCAATAAGTTGTTTGTCGTTACCGCTTAATATAAATGTCTTTATTTTTTCACCAGCCTCTATAGCCCAGTCATAACCATAATCCGCATCATTTAACTTATTCCAATCAACCATCCTTAAATTGTGAACCATATTTCCGCTTCCGACAATAAGCACACCTTTTTTACGAAGTGACTTAAGTTCTTTTGCTAACTCATAGTGATATTGCGCTGACTTTTGGTAATCCAGACTAAACTGAATTACCGGTACATCAGCATCGGGATACAAATGTTTTACAACAGACCACGCACCATGATCAAGTCCCCAGGTAGTATCTAAGCCCACTTCAGTTTTCTTAACTGTGTCTTTTATTTTCTTTGCAAGTTCAGGATTTCCGGGTGCCGGATATTGCACTTTATATAATTCTTCTGGAAATCCGCCAAAGTCATGAATAGTTTTTGGTTTTTCCATCGCGGTTACAAAAGTTCCTTTTGTCTCCCAGTGAGCAGACACAACTAAAACAGCACTCGGTTTTGGAATTTCACTCGCGACGTTTCTGAATCCCTGAACAAATTCATTTTCCTCAATTGCATTCATCGGGCTGCCGTGACCAAGAAACAGCACAGGCATTTGCTCAGTGCTGCCATACTCTTGTGTCATTTTATTTAATTCATTTAACTTCATAGCAACTCCCGTTACAGGTAGCAGAGATAAAAATTTTATAAATGATATCCTGTCCATTAACAAATCTAAACATTAGGCCGCTTTAACAGCTTCGTTTACTTTGTTAAACTCTGCAAGAATTTCAATTTTAACTTCGTTGCTTACAACAACACCACCCGCTTCGGTCAGAGCATTCCACTGCAAACCAAAATCAAAACGATTTATCTTTCCTGTTACTTCAAATCCCGCAACGGTACTATCACCAAATCCGGAAACAGTTCCATTGTAGATTACATCCAGTGCAACTTCTTTGGTAACACCGCGGAGTGATAAATTACCTTTTACCTTCATTTCAAAATCAGATGTTTTCTCAACTGAGGTTGATTCAAATGTCATTTTAGGATGATTTTCTGCATCAAAGAAGTCGATGGATTTTAAGTGTGCATCACGTTGTTCATTTTTTGTGTTGATGCTGTTTATCTCTGCTTCGAATTTGATTACTGCATCGCTGAAGTCTTCTTTATTTGTCTCGATAGTTGCATCAAATTTATCAAAGTTGCCTCTTACTGTTGAAACCAGCATGTGTTTTACTTTGAAATTTACTTCAGAGTGTGTTGGGTCAATTTTCCATGTTGTCATTGTATTGTTCCTTATTTGTTTGATATTATTTTGTTTAATTACTAATCAAACATAGCTTAAAGGAACACTACTGTGCATTCACATAGGGTAAAAAAGAAATTACCATATGGTAATTTTTTTTGAGCGGTTGAACATTGAAATCAGATGGATATTATTGATGGGATTAAGTTACTATTTTTGCGTTAACTCTTTACGGATTCTACTCAATGATTGCGGTGTAATACCAAGATATGATGCAATCTGATTCTGCGGTACTTGTTCAAAAAGTTTAGGATAAGTTTTAATGAATTTAAGATATCTTTCCTCGGCTGATGCACTAAGTGAATCGGCAATTCTACGCTGACTGGCAACGTGATTGGCCTCAATTAGCAGTCTAAAGAATCGCTCCATCTTTGGACAATTTTTAAGCAATTCTTCTCGTGCAGATTTCTCAAGAAGCAGTACATCTGAATCCTGTAAAGCGTCAATATTATAGCTTGCGGGTAAACCGGTAAGGAAACTATTCAGATCAGAAACCCACCAGTCTTCAATTGCAAATTGGAGTATATGTTCAACTCCCTTGTTATCAATTTTATATTCCCGAAGGCAGCCTGTGTTTACGAATCCAATATATTTGCACACATCACCTTCGTTTAAAAGGAACTGGTGTTTTTTCAACTTCTTAGAAATAAAGAATTTTGTACAGATATTAAATTCTTCTTCTGTAAGAAGCACTCTACTGTTAATATGATTTTTTAATAAAGAAAACATTTTTATAATTTTATTGATAATACCATACTTAAAGATAATAGAAGGTGTTTTATTATTTATTAAGTCATTTTACATTATCCTATAATACCGGAAATAATAATCAAATGATTCATTTTATTTCTTCACGCCCATCCGCATACTTTGCAAATCTTCCCATCTCGTGCGAATGAATGTTGTCATATCTGGACCATGGCCAGCCTCCAAATTGAGTTTTACGATAATCGTTAAATGCCTGCTGGATTTCTTCGGAACTGTTCATTACAAAAGGTCCGTGCTGCACTACAGGTTCATCAATTGGTTTTCCCTGAAGCAATAACAAGTAAGCATCTTTATCACCATTATCTATAATTACAGGCTGGTCTGCAAGTAAATCAACTGAATGATAATTATCTATTGAAATACCTGTAATATTTATTTTTGATCCTCTATAAAAATAAAGTGCCCGGTTTACTTCTAGCGATGCAGCAGGAATAGTCCATTGAGCATTAGCTTCCATCCTAATTAGCCAAATTCCTACCTCGTTGATAGGAATATTTGCCCAGGAATCAGGTGCCGGAGGTGGGGCACTAACATCAGCTATTTTCCCGGCAATTATAGTCACTTCTGTTAACTTTCCATTTTTATCTTTTGCAGTAACCTTTGGAATATCTTCTGACCACAACATTGCAAAATGAGGTTTGGCAAACTTTTTAGATTTAGGAAGATTTAGCCAAATCTGAAAAAGTTCTAACGGATTAGGATTATTTTTATCCAAAAGGGGGAACATTTCAGAATGCTGCAATCCTGAGCCAGCAGTCATCCATTGCACATCTCCATTTCCATATCTTCCAGCTGCTCCGTGCGAATCAGAATGATCAACAAAGCCATTAAGTACTACAGTTACAGTTTCAAAACCTCTATGCGGATGTGCAGGAAAACCAGGCACAATTTCACCATGGTACATTCTCCATCCGTCTTTGGTTGTAAAGTCTTGTCCAAGGTTTCTACCAGCTAATGAAGCAGCAGGTCCAAACTCATCATTTCCTTTGGGATAATTATCGAGATGATGTACACAAAACAAAAATGGATCTTTTGTATCCCAGGTAAATCCTAATGGTTTAATGTTGGATATTAATTTGTTATACATTCTACAACTCTCTTAATAATTACAGTTAGCAATTTATTTAATCTAATTTATAAAAGTTAAATTAGACTTTAAGTATCATTCTAATAGATTTAATTTCTTAAACAAAATGATAATTACGAAATGTACGAAGAGAAAACTTAGACTATTTGAGTTGACCATTTCTTATTGTCACCATTAATAATTTAAATCCGTTTTCTGTTTTGAAGAACTCAAAATGATCCTGATAAAAATCATTTCCATTCTTATGATTAATTACAACATCCATAAGAGGGTATTGAGTGATTTTAAGATTTCCGCAATTATCAAAATATCTTTCAAACTCTTTTCCAAGTTCAGGCGGGGTAATAACAAAACTTTCCAATGAAATAAAATAATCTGCCGAATCCGATTTTAGATCACCAAGTCTGCTTATTATTAAATCGAAATTATCTTCAATGAAATCTTTACCTGTTTTAGAAACCCAGCCGTTATCTTCTGTCCAGTACATCACTTTTGAATATGTATGATTGAGCAAATTATCTTTATTCAAGCCATCTAAAAAATTATAAATAAACCAATTCTTAAAAGTCTTTTCATTATCGTAGAATGTATAGAACTTTCCATTAACTCCAGTAAAGCTTTCCTTTAATGAATCTGTGGAAGGCTCATCTTCTATAGTTAATGAATTGTAATCCAGATTATCCTCCCCGGTAAAGTCTTTAACGAGAATATTATTTTTAACATCTATGAGATAAATTGTTCCTCCTTTAATGCTCCAATGCTCATCAGTTGAATCATTATTCCAGTATTCTTTTGTGCCTCCTTTAACTCCTATGATCAGACCATTTCGTACCTGCGAAAGGAAATTGTAATCAGCAGGGATAACAACGATACCTTCGCTGCTAAACATTCCAACCGTACTTTTTTTCTTATCACTAAATCTAATAAATCCTTCACTTTCACAATCAAAACTATTATCCGACATAAATAGACTATCGCTCCCAACCTTCGTCCCTTTCTTTGTAAGGTAGTAAGATTTATTGTTCTCTTCCATTACAGCAACTATATCTGTAAATTTTTGAGCAAGCATAAATCCAAGGTACCCTGGAGTTACTTTTATATTTCCATCCTCATCCTTAAAACCATACAAGCCGGATGATTCATCTTCATAAGCTGTCCAGATATCTTTGACTTGTGAATGCAGAATTAAAGTGTTAAGAGTTATTAGTAACGATATGAAATGAATAGTTTTCATTTTGCTTCAGATAAAATAACTAATAATATTTAGATACACCATATAAACCGATTGAAGTAATTCTGCAATAGTTTCTTAATAGAAATTAAAAAATATTAGACTTAATCTTTTTACTTAGTTATTTTGGTGTCGATAATTATTATCGACTTATTAACTAATTGAAAGGCTTCCTAATGGGGGCTCCTGATACCATAAAGAGATTAGTTGACACTTTCCAAAGAAATGTTGAGGTCTATAAGAACGATAGCATAAACGAAACACAACTTCGCCGCGAATTCCTTGATCCTTTTTTTACTGCACTTGGTTGGGATGTTGAAAATAAAGCTGGTTATGCTGATGCCTATAAAGATGTTATTCACGAGTACTCATTAAAAACTAAGGATGTTCGAGAAGCACCTGATTATTGTTTTCGCATCGGCGGAACAAGAAAGTTTTTTGTTGAAGCGAAGAAACCAAGTGTAAATGTTAAAGATGATATTCATCCTGCCTTTCAGTTAAGAAGTTACGCGTGGTCCGCTAAACTTCCTTTAAGCTTATTAACAGATTTTGAAGAGTTTGCAGTTTACGATTGTCGTATCCCCCCAAATAAAAAGGATAAAGCTTCAAATGCGAGAATCTTATTTCTTACCTATGATCAGTACATTGATAAGTGGGATGAGATTGAGAATATCTTTGCGCGCGAATCTATTCTTAAAGGTTCCTTTGATAAGTATGTAGAATCCAACAAAAAGAAAAAGGGAACTGCAGAAGTTGATTTGGTATTTCTTGATCAGATGGAAGTATGGAGAAAAGCACTTGCAAAAAATATTGCTCTGCGTAATCCGCATCTTAGCATTAGAGAATTAAACTATTCGGTTCAAAAAACTATTGATAGAATTATTTTCTTACGCATTTGTGAAGATAGAGGAATAGAGGATTACGGACAGTTAATGTCTTTGCAAAATGGAAACAGTGTTTATGAAAGACTAAAACAAATATTCCAGCGGGCAGATGAAAAGTATAACTCAGGGCTATTCCATTTTGAAAATGAACGCGATAGAGTTGAACCGCCTGATAATCTAACTCTTGATCTATCAGTTGATGACAAAACAATTAAAGATATTGTTAAAGAACTTTATTATCCTGAAAGTCCTTATGAAT
This sequence comes from uncultured Ignavibacteriales bacterium, assembly GCA_937858935.1. Classification (GTDB taxonomy): domain Bacteria; phylum Bacteroidota; class Ignavibacteria; order Ignavibacteriales; family Ignavibacteriaceae; genus IGN3. The sequence continues at coordinate 17,046 of CALLZX010000024.1, forward strand.
TTTCTGTTCTGCCAGCAGATATACTTGGGCAGGTGTATGAACAGTTTCTTGGTAAAGTAATTCGTTTAACTGCAGGACATCAAGCGGTAATAGAAGATAAGCCTGAAGTAAAAAAAGCTGGTGGGGTTTATTACACACCAACTTACATTGTAGATTATATTGTTAATAACACAGTCGGTAAATTATTATCATCCTCCACTTTGCGAAAAGGGAGGACCGAGGAGGGGTTCGCTACACCTAAAGAAGTAAGTAAAATAAAAGTCTTAGACCCAGCTTGCGGCAGTGGTTCTTTTCTTCTCGGCGCTTATCAGTATTTACTCGATTGGCATCTTAAATATTACCTTAAGGAACTTGAAACAAGTAATATACTGTTAAAGCAGAAAAATCAGCCAATCTATATTAACGATAAAGGTGTGTATCTTCTTACAACGAGTGAGAAGAAGCGAATACTTCTTAATAACATTTACGGAGTTGATATTGATTCGCAAGCGGTTGAAGTAACAAAACTTTCTTTAATGCTTAAAGTGCTTGAAGGTGAAAACACACAAACACTAAGCAACGAACTTCAATTTTTCCGTGAACGTGCATTGCCTGATCTTTCCAACAATATTAAATGTGGCAACTCGCTTATTGGTCCTGATTTTTACAACCAGACCGAAATGAACTTTTTAGATGATGAAGAAAAACTGCGCATAAATGTTTTTGATTGGAATACTGAGTTTAAAGATATAATG
>CALLZX010000025.1 GCA_937858935.1 uncultured Ignavibacteriales bacterium
TTGACTCAAAAATATATTTATGGATTAGAAGATTCATACATAAATGATTTTGAAAAAACTGTTGATGGAATGACTGTTGAAAGTGCGAATGAAATTATCAAAAAATATTATCCAAAAGATAATTTGCAATTTGTGTTGATTGGAAAAGCTGATGACATTCGTGACATTGCAAAAAAATATGGAAGGGTGATTGAGAAAAATATTAGTGAGGATGGGTTTTAAAGAATTTAGAATTAAGAAGGTAGTATTAAAGCACGAGAGAATATTTCTTTCGTGCTTTTTTATTTAAAGTAAAAAGTTATTGCATCAACATAAACTTTAATTTTATTAAGAATAGGATTTTTTGTTGATACTGTTTTATCACCAACTATCTGATTCCATTCGTTTTCAAATAAGTCCTCGTAATCATAATAAAGCTGTATTGAATAGCAATCTGATTCAAGATTTCCTTTTTCAAAAATAGTTTGGCCGCCGTAGTCCCAATCAAATCCCGAAAAAGTAAAATGCTTGCCATTTAGCCTAACTAATTCTTTTAATTCTGTTCCTATCTTTATTCCATTATCAATTTCCCAAAGAGACTTATCGCCATGGATTTCTATCCACTCCGGATTCTTAAAATTTACAGTGTCCTTCCATTTGATAAAAAAGGATTGGGGAGTATCTTTAAAGAATACAGATCCAACAACTCGTTCTGTTCCTTCTGCATACCATCTTTCAACTTTTTCAACATTCTTTTTGCCCACAATTTTAATAATATCTGCTTCAGATGTTTTAGAATTGAGAATTTGGTTGCCAACACACGGAGTTAAAACAAAGTCATTTTTAGGCTGGGGATTGATTGTTTCAAAAAATAAAACCACAAGTAGTGAAACTATTTGCTTCATAAAATTTCCCTCAATGAGTTTCAAATCTATAAAATAAAAAACTATACATGGTTTTGAATTACGGCTTTCTTAATAACTAAAAAATGTTTTTCAATATCTAATAAAACATATAATCTAATTTAATAAGATTTTTTGAAGTGATGTAAATAAACTGAAACTAATTCTAAAATTATTACGCTTCTTAATTATTCTTTTACAAATTTCCATTTTTCTAAAAAGGCAACAAACTTGTATTTGTCATAATCCTTATCTTTTTCAAGCTCACCCGTGTTTTGGGAATGCAAGAGCTTTCCTGTTTCATCTAAAACAAAGAAATGAGGATACCCTTCAACTTGTGGATATTGTGCAAGAAACTTTTCGTTCTTGTTTTCTTTGCTATAGTTAATTTTAAGAACGACATAATTGTTTTCTAGTAAAGATTTAATTTCTTCGGTATTGTGCATAAAAGCATCTATGCGATGACACCATATACACCATTCTCCGCCAACATCGAGTATAATTCTTTTATTTGATTCCGTTGCTAATGCCATTACTGTTTTTAAATCTTCAAATGGGTCGGCGGTGGGATCAAATTTTTCACGATTTTCTTCGGTTTGAGCAAACGACGAAACCGATGACATAAGAAATATAAAAATCAAAAGAATATTTTTCATATGTTTTCCTAAATATCTGTTGTTGATTATTAAGAAATTATCTTTTTAAAAAAACAGTGTTAACTCCGGCAAAATATCCAAATTAAATAAAATACTTAATCACCAAAAAACCGCCAATAAGCAAAACAGTAAATGCAATGGCAAGCCAATTAAAATACTTGTCTATAAATAATTTTATCTGCGGACCAAACTTCCAAATCAAAAAAGCTACAAGAAAAAAACGAGCACCGCGGCTTATAACTGAGGCAATTATAAACATTACCATGTTAATATTAAATGCCCCCGATGATATGGTAATAAGTTTATAAGGAATTGGTGTAAATCCTGCTGTAAATATTATCCAGAAGTCATATTGTTCATACATTTTCTGAATCTTGAAAAAAGCTTCCGGTGTAAAAGAGGGAATATTATTAAAGAAGAAGTTTGCAATTCCGCTAAACTCGTTTGATGGAGTCCACCATAAAAAATGTCCAATTGCGTAACCAGCTAATGCACCGAGCACAGAAGCTACTGTACAATTGGCGGCAAACTTAAAAGCCTTTGTCTGAGAACCCAGAACAAGTGCGATTAATAATGCATCCGGTGGAATTGGAAAAAATGATGATTCTGCAAAAGCAAGAATAAACAGAGCAACTGCCCCATATTTTGTTTCGGCCCAATGAAGGACCCAATCGTATAGATTTCTAATAATTTTCATAAGTGGGCAGAAACTTAAAGGAATTCTTTTGAATTAAAAAACCAGATTGTTTTCTATTGTGCAATTTCCTTACAAATCGGGGCTTTAATCATTTCAGTTTTTATAAATAGTAGATCTATTAAATATTTTTCTTGCAAAACAGTTTGTAATAAACGATATAATTTTAATAAATTTGCGTCGGTCTTAAATAACTAATCTAAAACAAAATAAGGGTCTCTTATGAAACAGTTACTTTCTGTTGTTTTGCTTGCTGTACTATTTACAGGTTTCATTAATGCACAATCTCAGGGTATCAGCATTGGCGCTAATGTTGCTTTGCCAATGGGCGATTGGTCTGATGGGGCTAATACTGGTTTTGGCGGAACCGCTACTTATGAAAGAAGTTTTGCTCCAAATATTGTTGGCCAAGTATATGCTGGTTATATTACTTTTGGCGGAGACGAAGCAGAAGGCTTTTCATACAGTTATTCAATGATTCCTATAATGGCTGGTGTAAAATACTTTTTCCAACCTGGTAAAGGATTTTATGCTAATGGTCTATTAGGCGTTCATATGTTTACTGCTGATGTTGATGTTCCTGCTGAATTTGAACCTTATTATTCTGGTGGTTCTGAAACCTCTACAGAATTTTCATTTGGTATTGGCGCAGGATATGAAATTCCTGTTGGCGGAAAGAATGCTGTTGATATAGCTGCACATTATATGTTAATTAGCGATGCAAACTACATTGGTGCTAGAATAGCTTATAGATTTGGATTATAATCCTTTGTGATTATTTTTCTCAAGCAGCGTCCATTGGCGCTGCTTTTTTGTTTTAAAACATTTCTATTGATTTTAGTTTTATTTGGTTTATTAGAATCTCCCCTTCTTGCGCCTAACAAAACTTTGTAATAACAATTTTTTCGCTTTAATTTTGTACGTCTAATTTTATTAGACTTTAAAACATTCATTAAATATTACGGGAGATTTTATGAAAAAGCTACTTGTTGTTTTGTTTACCATAACTCTTTTTTCAATATCAGCCCAAGCTCAAATGCAGTTAGGTTTAAAGGCTGGTTTAAATCTAGCTAACTTATCGGGAGATGATGCAGGAAGTCCGGATTCAAAAACCGGTTTTGCTTTCGGTGGATTCTTTACGTACCAATTCAGTCCAATGTTTGCCATTCAGCCAGAAATCTATTATTCAATGAAGGGCGCAACAGAAAACATAACTTTCGAAGGTACCACGGTTGATCTTACTTACACCTTTGATTACATAGAAATTCCGTTTCTAATAAAATTTATGATTCCAATTAAAGAGTCCAACGTTAAGCCTGCTATTTTTGCTGGCCCTTATTTTGCGATTAATACAACAGCTAAAGTTAAAGCCGAATATCAAGGACAATCCGAGGAAGAAGATCTTGATGAATTAAAATCATCTGAGTTTGGATTACAATTTGGCGGGGGGATTGGTTTTCCTGTTGGTAATGGAGAGTTGGGTTTTGATGTAAGATATATTTTGGGCCTTTCAACAATCTTTGATGTAGAAGGAGATCCTGATGTAAAGAATAGCGTAATAAACTTTAATCTTTTTTACGCTTTTTCATTAAAATAATATTTTACAAATCCTGCTCTTTAATTAAGAGCAGGATTTTTGTTTAAGTGAATTCGGGTAAAATCAAACATATGAAAAAATGTCTTCTTCTGTTTTTTATCTTATCTCTTTTCATAATTTCTGCACAGGCACAGGTTCGCTTTGGGTTAAAGTCCGGATTAAATATCTCCAACTTCTATGGTGATGATGCTGGAGATTTAGATTCAAAGCTGGGATTTGTTGGTGGATTTTTTATTACTTATCAATCTGAAAACCTATTTGTTTTGCAACCCGAAGTGTCTTATTCTACAAAGGGCGCAACTGTCAAAATTGAGAACATTAATTTCACACTTGCTTATGACTACATCGAAATTCCAATTTTATTAAAATTTCCATTCAATCTTGCAGACAATCAAAGCATAAAACCGGTATTGTTTGCAGGACCTTTTGTTGCCTTTAAGACAAAAGCAAAAATAACTTTTAAGGTTAATGGAGAATCAGAACAAAAAGATATTCCATCTGTAACACCCAGAGATTTTGGTTTTCAGTTTGGCGGAGGGTTGGGATTTAATCTTGGAAAATATGAACTAGGGTTTGATATTAGATATATACTGGGGCTTGCTTCTGTAGATAAATCAACAAATAGTTTCGATATTAAAAACCGTGTTATAAATTTTAATATTTGTTTTTGCTTCGCTAATATGAGATAAGCTTTTCTAGAGTTGTATAACATCCTTTAGTTGGTTTTCTCTTTTCTTTATTCATTCCTTATTTTTCCGCAACAATTTTTCAAAGGTTATAAAATGAAATTTGAACGTAATGCCGGAATATTATTGCATCCAACATCACTCCCGGGTAAATATGGAATTGGTGATCTTGGTACTGATGCTTATAAGTTTGTGGATTTTTTAGAAAGAGCCGGACAAAAACTCTGGCAGGTTTTTCCGCTTGGTCCAACTGGTTATGGTGATTCACCATATCAATGCTTTTCTGCGTTTGCTGGCAATCCAAATCTCGTTAGTCCGGATAAATTGATGGAAGACGGTTTACTTCGTGATCATGATTTGCACAATATTCCAGAACATGATCCTATATCAATAGATTACGGTGAAGTGATTGAATACAAAAAATCATTACATAAAAAAGCGTTTACGGCTTTCAAACATCATCAAGAAAAATTTGAAAAAGACTTTAATAAGTTCTGTAAAGAAAATAAAGTTTGGTTAGATGATTTTGCATTCTTTATGGCAGCCAAAGAAGCACACGGAGGAATTGTATGGAAAGATTGGGACGAGGGTTTAGTTCTTCGTAAGAAAAAATCTTTAGATGAATGGAAAAAGAAATTAGCTGATGATATTCTTTATCAAAAGTTTGTTCAGTTTATTTTCTTTAAGCAATGGCACGAGATAAAAGCTTATACAAACAATAAAGGAATAAAGATAATTGGCGATATGCCGATTTTTATTGCTTACGATAGCGCTGATCTTTGGGCAAATAAAGAATTGTTTACTGTTGATGAAAAAGGAAATCTTGAAACGGTTGCCGGTGTTCCTCCTGATTATTTTTCTGCAACGGGACAGCTTTGGGGAAATCCACTATATCGCTGGAAAGAAATGGAGAAAGATGATTTTCTTTGGATGCGAAATCGTTTTTCACAATTATTTACAATGGTTGATATTGTCCGCATTGATCACTTTAGAGGATTTGAAGCATTCTGGGAAATTCCTGGTGATGCGCCGACCGCAGAAACCGGAAAATGGGTTAAAGCACCGGGGCATAAATTATTTAAATCAATCCAAAAACATCTTGGTGATGTTCCAATACTTGCAGAAGATCTTGGAGTAATCACTCCCGCTGTTGAAAAGCTTAGAGATGATTTTGAATTTCCTGGAATGAAAATTCTTCAGTTTGCTTTTGGAACAGATATGGAAACAAAATTTTTACCTCATAACTTTGTGCAAAATTGTGTAGTACTTACCGGCGCACACGATAACGATACAACCCGCGCTTACTTTGAAAAAGCTAAGTATGAAAATCATCATATTTATGATCACGTACAGAAATATCTAAACTATTTTGGTGATGATATTGTTTATGAATTGATACGATTAGCATATAGATCTGCAGCAAATATTGTTATTGTTCCAATGCAGGATATTTTAAATCTTGGCGGTGAAGCTAGAATGAATTTTCCTGGTAAACTTGGCGGCAACTGGATGTGGCGTTTTACATGGAATCAAATTCATAACGATTTGCATTGGAAATTTTTTGGTTTAGCACAGCTTTATGAAAGACCGCCAAAACCCAAAAAAGTTGAATCTGTTGAGTAGATTCTGAATCAAACTATTGAAAAAATTTAAAAGGAGTGTGAATTGAAAAAAATATTTTTAACTGCAATTTTATTGAGTGCTGTTGTAATCGGCTGCAGCAAAGGTGGTTCTAACGATAACCTGAACTGGGAAGAAAATCTTGAAACCGCATTACAAAAAGCAAAAGCAGAAAACAAAGCGGTGCTAGTTAACTTTACAGGTAGTGATTGGTGCCAATGGTG
>CALLZX010000026.1 GCA_937858935.1 uncultured Ignavibacteriales bacterium
TTGATAATCGGCAGTCTTGGTGTTGGATTAATTTTTGGGGGAGATTTAAAATATATTTTTGAAACAAAATATTTAATCGGAGTTCTGAGCATTCTCGGTGCTGTTGTTTCATGGTCACTGGGATCAGTTTATTCAAAGTATAAAAAAGTAAGTGTTCATCCGCTTATGAGTGCTTCTATACAAATGCTTATTGTTGGCTCGCTTCAAATAATACTCGGGGCTGTTCTTGGTGAGTTCACCGGATTACATTTTACTCAATCAGGAGTAATTTCACTTGCATACTTAGTTGTAATGGGATCAATATTCGGATATGGTTCATACATTTACGCTATTGAACATCTTCCGCTTTCACTTGTTTCCACTTATGCTTATGTAAATCCAATTATTGCTTTAGTTCTTGGCTGGATTTTTTTAAATGAGCAATTAAATATTTTTATTCTGCTTGCCTCAGTCGTGATAATAGCCGGAGTTGTTCTTGTTAAGATTGGAAGTAATAAGAGAACGCTGCTAAAAAGATTCTAAAAAAGATCCCGAAATAAATTCGGGATGGTACTACTTATAATATTTGTTCGTGTGTTAAACAATGCAGTGTTCCCAATCCCCAGACCAAATCCACGGCATGAATTCCAATAACAGGTCTATCTGTGAATAATTCAGATAAAATTCCCAATGCAAGTTTATCATTCACATCATTAAACGTTGGAACCAGAACTGCATAATTTGAAATGTAAAAATTTGCGTAACTGGCAGGCAATCTTTCACCTTTAAATATAACTGGTGAAGGCATTGGTAATTCTACTATTTCTAAATTCGAACCATTTTCTAACTTTGCATCTTCCAGTATTTCTCTATTCTCCATTAGTGGAATGTAGTTAGGATCATTTGGATGTGATTCCATAACAGTAACAACTGTATTCGGATTTACAAATCTTGTAATATCATCCACGTGCCCGTGTGTATCATCTCCGGCAATACCTTTATTTAACCAGATGACATTCGTTGCACCAAGATATTTTTTAAATACTTCCTCATAATCTTTTTT
>CALLZX010000027.1 GCA_937858935.1 uncultured Ignavibacteriales bacterium
TTAATAAACTATTTAGCAAGAGGTTCAAAGTGAAAGCATCAAGAAAACAAACAGTAGCAGCGTTAACATTAACTTTATTGTTGGTTATGGGAATAAATATAAATTTATTTGCACAACCAAATCCAATTTCGAATGTTACAGATAACGAGTACGCTTTAGATAATCTTAAGTCAGGGATTAATTCTGAAAATAGCGGTGTAAGAAAAAGTTCAATTTACTTTGCTGGCAAATACAGAATTGCAGAAATTGTTACTTGTCTTGTTGAAAGATTAGGAAAAGAAGGTGAACCATCAGTAAGGTTATTAATCGCATATTCACTATATGAAATAAAAGATGCCGAAGGAATGAAAGCTGTAAAAGAATTATCTCTAAATGACAATGACATAAAGGTAAAGAAAATGAGTTTTAATCTTTATGACGAATATTTAAATAATAGCAATTCAACAGCAGTATTGTAGAATTAAATTGTGCCTCTCCAATGAGACCCGCGATTCTGAAAAGAACGCGGGTTTTCTTTTTTAACTAATCAGATAATAAACTGCAGGAATAGATGAATGGATGAATATTTAGGTAGAGTGTTTATAAAAGTTATTCCATACTCAGCACCAGCCCCAACTTTAAATCCTTTGAGATTAAAATTTCTAAGATCAAATCCAGCTGATAACGAAATAACAATTCCATAATCCCAAACATCAGTATCGATAAAAGTTTTATCATTCAAAGCAAGAAATCCTACACCTTCTTCCAAAAACACTTTACTGTCAAAATACTGAGTTGTAATTCCTTTGAAGCTGAAACCTTGTATGAATGGATTGTATGGTTGATTTGTATTAGGAAGAATCGCATTAAAATCTTTTGTAAAGATGAAACTTAATCTTGGAAAAACTTCTTTGAACAATGGTAAATTTGCTTCTAAAAATATGGATGTTGTAAATCCTCCGATGGATACAGAGTTACCACTGAATGATCCTCCGCCAAGATATCCGCCGACAGAAATTTCTGTCTGGGGGAAGCTAATCGATGAAAACAGAAAAACAGCTATTAAAATAGTTTTTACTTTCAATAAGATTCCTTTAATTTTTAACACAAGTTAAAATAAACTGATAACCAAAGAATCAAAAGGAATATTAGAGGATCTTTATGTCAAATAAATCAGAAATAAAATTATTAATTGAATTAGATGAAAATAAAATGCCAGAAAAAATTCAGTGGCAAGCTGATGATGCTGACTTCAAAGGAGTGAAAGAGTCTAAAACAATGATGCTTTCACTCTGGGATAAAGAAGATAAAGTTACGCTTGGAATTGATTTATGGACAAAAGAAATGCTTGTTGATGACATGAACTTACATTTCTATCAAATGATTTTAAAGCTTGGCGACACTTACCGTAAATCAACCAGCAATCCTGAGATAGCGAAAATGTTCGATGAGTTTGCTTCACAGTTTGCTGATAAAATTAAACTATTTGATAAAAAGTAATTGCATTCGTATGAATGATTGCTGAAAAGACTGACTAAACTTTTTAAGCAAATAACTTTTCATTCAATTTCAATTTGTCTAATTTAAAAATAGTAACTATAAACATTTAGGCTCAAAATGGATGTTGAAATCCTTTCTCGTATCCAATTCGCTTTTACGATAGCTTTCCATTATATCTATCCTCCACTCAGCATTGGCATTGCAATTATTCTTGTAATAATGGAAGGCATGTACCTAAAAACAAAAGATAAGTTTTTTGAAAATATGACAAAGTTTTGGGTTAAAGTTTTTGCTTTAACTTTTGCCATCGGTGTTGCTACTGGTATCGTAATGGAATTTGAATTCGGTACAAACTGGGCAACTTACTCGCGCTTTGTTGGAGATGTTTTTGGAAGCGCACTTGCCGCTGAAGGAATCTTCGCATTCTTTCTGGAATCAGGTTTTCTTGCTGTTTTAGTTTTTGGCTGGGATAAAGTTGGACCTAAAATGCATTTTTTCTCAACTATTATGGTTTCACTCGGATCAATGTTTAGCGCTGTGTGGATTGTTGTTGCAAATTCTTGGCAGCAAACACCTGCAGGATTTCATGTAGTTGGTGAAGGAATAAATGCGCGTGCAGAGATTACAGATTTTTGGGCAATGGTTTTTAATCCTTCCTCAGTAGATAGACTATTTCATGTTCTATCAGGTTGTTGGTTAGCTGGAGCTTTCCTTATCATAAGTGTAAGTGCTTATTATCTTTTAAGAGATAGGCATATTCGTTTTGCAAAAGCATCAATTAAAATTGCTTTGATTGTGGTAATGATCGCATCTCTGTTTCAACTATTTACCGGACACAGAAGTGCAGTTGGAGTTCATGAAAATCAACCAGCAAAGCTAGCTGCAATGGAAGCTGTTTTTGATGATCAAACAAATGCACCTCTTTATTTATTTGGCTGGGTTGATGATGATAACCACAAAGTTAATTTTGGCGTTGCCCTTCCAGGCATGTTAAGTTATTTAATTGGCTTTGATACTAATACGAAAGTAACTGGATTAAATTCATTTAAAGAAGAAGATAGACCGCCTGTTAATATTGTCTTTCAAGCATATCATTTAATGGTTGCAATCGGTTTTACCTTGATTGCAATAAGTTTACTTGGAATATTTTTCTGGTGGCGCGGAACATTATTTAAACCAAGATGGATGCTATGGATTTTCGTCTTTTCAGTTTTGCTTCCACAAATAGCAAATCAAATTGGGTGGATAACCGCTGAAGTTGGAAGACAACCGTGGATTGTATATGGTTTACTCAGAACCTCAGAAGGATTATCTAAAGCTGTTGAAGCTGGACAAGTATTATTTTCACTGATTCTATTTATGCTGATATACCTCGGCTTATTCATCCTATTTATTTATTTGCTAAATGAAAAAATAAAACACGGTCCTGAAGATGTTGATTCAATACCTTCTGAAATTGGACATCCAAAGGCATAATAAAGATTAAGGTGAAATATGGAATTTACTTTCGATTTAAATACAATATGGTTTTTCTTAATTGGAATTTTATTAGTTGGATATGCAATTCTTGATGGATTTGATCTTGGAGTTGGAGCGTTACATCTTTTTGTAAAAAATGATCTTGATAGAAGAATAATGCTTAATTCAATTGGGCCTGTTTGGGATGGTAATGAAGTATGGCTTGTCACGGGAGGTGGAGCATTATTTGCTGCTTTTCCACACGTTTATGCAACCGTTTTTTCAGGATTTTATACTGCATTAATGATGTTATTATTCATGCTTATCTTTCGTGCTGTTGCTATCGAGTTCAGAAGTAAACGCCCAATGAAGTGGTGGCGGCAAATGTGGGATGTTGCATTTAGTATTGCAAGTATTTTCATTGCTTTTCTTGCAGGAGTATCAGTTGCAAATTTAATAACCGGTGTTCCGATTGGACCTGATAAAGAATTTATTGGAACCTTTTGGAGCTTGATAAATCCATATACAATCCTGGTTGGTATTACAACCGTTGCTCTGTTTATGATGCATGGCTCAATATATGGCGTAATGAAAACGGAAGGTGAATTGCAAAAAAAATTGAGAAGCTGGGTAAATAACACAATTAAGTTTTTTATTATCAGTTATCTAATTACAACATTAGCAACTTTGATTTATTACCCCCATATGATTCAGCACTTCAAGGAATTTCCGGCATTATTTGTACTTGCGGTTTTAAACATGTTGGCAATCGCTAACATTCCAAGAGAAATTTCTAAGGGCCGAGATTTTTTAGCATTTCTTTCTTCATGTGCATCTATAGCAGCATTACTTTCATTGTTCGCTTTTGGAATATTTCCAAATTTTGTTTTGGCATCAAACAATCCAGAATATAGTTTGAACATATATAATGCAGCGTCATCTCAAAAAACATTAAATATAATGTTGATTATTGCGTTAAGTGGAATTCCATTTGTGCTGGCATATACAATAAGTATCTATTGGATTTTTAGAGGTAAAGTAAAACTTAATAATATGAGTTATTAGATTTGATAGAGTTATTAATTAAGAAAGTATACTATGGAATTAATTCTTAGCATCTTCATCGGAATTGGACTTGCTGCTGCTGTAGGTTTTCGAATTTTCATACCATTTCTCATTGCTTCAATTGCAGCATACACTGGCAACTTAGAATTATCTACTTATTTTACTTGGATTGGAACTTTACCGGCATTAGTTCTTTTTTCAGTAGCAACTGTAGTTGAAATATTCAGCTACTACATTCCCTGGGTAGATAATTTTTTAGATGCAATCAATCATCCTCTTGCAATTTTTGCAGGAATAGTTTTAAGCGGTGCTGTTGTAACAGATTTTCCGCCATTAATAAAATGGGCTTTGGCACTTATTGCTGGTGGCGGAATAGCAGGAACAATTCATGCTGCAACAGGATTGATAAGGTTAAAGTCATCTGCACTTACGGGTGGGGCAGGTAATCCGGTAGTTTCAACTGCAGAGGCAGGCAGTTCGGTTGCACTATCTGCAATTGCTATATTTATTCCTGCTGTTGCTGTTATTATTGTTGGGATTATGATTGTATATCTATCGTTTATGATTAAGAAAAAGTTTTTTTCACCACCACCTGAATCATAATTATCTAAAACTTTTATATTCACCTGGTTTTAGATTTTCAAGAGTCCAATCACCAATTGAATATCTAATTAGTCTTAAAGTTGGATGACCAATTGCTGCTGTCATTCTTCTAACTTGCCTATTTTTCCCTTCAGTAATTATTAATTCAATCCAGCTTGTTGGAATATTTTTTCTTTCCCGAATCGGTGGATTTCGTTCCGTAATT
>CALLZX010000028.1 GCA_937858935.1 uncultured Ignavibacteriales bacterium
CAACATATATTAAATACATCCGCAACACTTTTAGGTTTTTGTCTTTTTGTTATCATAGCTCTGCACATCTCTAATAGGCTGGAAGCACACATAATAGATGAACTGACCTCTGTTGTTGCGATATTGTTGACTTTCTCCAGTATCTTTTCATTTATAGCAATCTGAACAAATAATCCAATCTTAGAAAAAAAATTTGAAACTATAGCTGATTATTTATTTCTCGTTGCTCTAATGGGAATTCTAATCATTATAATATTTATATCGCTTAACTTTATCTAAGAGCAATTCAATAAATACATCTTCAACTTTATTTTTTTTGAATAAATATTTCCTATTTATTTTTATGGACAAAATATTTGTAATTTTAGAATGATATCTCGTTTAATCTAATTATATACTACTCAAAAAATAATGTGAGGAAAAAATGGTAAGAATATTTTCATCTTCGTTGATTGCTCTATTTCTTTTTGCAATAAGTTCATTATTTATTTCCTGCTCAGTAAAAGCTGATCTTACCCCTGAAGAAGCAAAGCAGATAGCAAAAGAAGCATATATTTATGGTAACCCGATGGTAGATAGCTATCGAATCATATATTCATATTTTATTGATCAGAATAATCACGAATATAAAGCACCATTTAATATTCTAAAAAACATGCCCAAAGTTTATACTTACGAGGATAAAGCTGTTCAAACCCCAAATTCCGATACACCTTATTCAATGTTAGGTTTGGACTTACGCACAGAACCAATAGTGCTTACAGTACCGCCAATTGAAAAAGAAAGATACTTTTCTATACAACTGGTTGATGCTTACACATTTAATTTTGATTACATAGGAAGCCGGACTACCGGTAATGATGGCGGTATATTTCTAATTGCCGGCCCGAAATGGAATGGTAACGTACCCGAAGGAATAACAAAAGTATTTAAATCAGAAACAGAGTTTGCTTTAGCAATATATCGCACACAGCTTTTCAATGTTTCAGATCTTCAAAATGTTATCAATATCCAGAATGGATATAAAGCACAGACATTATCTGAATTTCTTGGTATGCCTGCCCCAACTGCTGCATCAAAGATTGACTTTTTAAAACCACTATCACCCGAAGAACAGAAAACATCTCTTGATTTTTTCAAAGTTCTTAACTTCTGGCTGCAGTTTTGTCCTACAAATTCAGGCGAAAAAGAGTTAATGGAAAGATTTGCAAAAATCAATGTGGGTGGTGGTCTAACATTTGATCATGAAAAATTATCTCCTGAAATCAAACAAGCAATTCAAGATGGAATTTCTGAAGCCTGGAAAGAACTTGCAGAATTTGAAAAAACAGAACTTGGAACAGGTAAAGTTACAAGTGGTGATATGTTTGGCACCAGAGAATACCTAAAGAACAATTATTTATACAGATTTGCCGCAGCAGTACTTGGTATTTTTGGTAATTCAAAGTTAGAAGCAATGTATCCAATTTATAAAACGGATTCTGAAGGAAATAATCTGGATGGTACTAAAAATAAATATACCATTCGTTTAGCGCCTGATCAGTTGCCACCGGTTAATGCTTTCTGGTCATTTACTATGTATCAACTTCCTGCAAGTCTGCTGGTTAAAAATCCAATAAATAGATATCTGGTTAATTCAACTATGATTCCGGAATTAAAGAAAGATGTTGATGGAGGCATAACATTATACATTCAGAATCAGACTCCGGGTAATGATAAAGAATCAAACTGGCTGCCAGCACCCGATGGACCTTTTATGGTTGTATTAAGACTTTATTGGCCTAAAGAGGAAGCTCTGAATGGAACCTGGAAACAGCCGCCATTACAAATGGTAAAGATGTAGTTTAGAATTTATAGTTTTTGATTTAGGAATAAGGATTAACGAATGATGATGTAGGATTGTAATCTCTCACTTTTAAAATCGTTACTCCTTGTTCTTAGTTCAAAAGATTATTTTTCTTTTGCAGTGCCAATAACTTGATTTCAGAAAACATATAAGCATTTTGTAAACAAAAAATCCCTCTCAAAAGAGAAGGATTTTTTCTTAGTAGCGGGGGCAGGACTTGAACCTACAACCTTCGGGTTATGAGCCCGACGAGCTACCAATTGCTCCACCCCGCGATGTAATTTCTATTTTTTAAGCGATAAACGCTATTTTCTTTTCAAAATTTCGTGGGCAAATATAGTCAAACAGCTTTGTGATTGCAAATCAACTATGCATCAGCCGTCAGTATTGTTAAAACTGGATGCTATTCCATCTAATGCCTGCGAACGAACGTGAATTTCATTCAATTTCTGGATAAGACTAAGAATAACTTTTCTTTTGTCTTCTACAAGTCCCGACATATAGGAACTTACATCTGGCATATTGCATTCATCCAGAACGCTTTCGTAAAATCTTACCATTGCTGTTTCTCTGCGTAGTGCTTCATTTAAAGTTGCGCAGGTATTTTTGCAGGCGTGCTGACACTTTATTTCTAACTCAGCCATGGCTTCCTCAGGTTAATATTATTAATTATGCTGATACTTGATCAGCTAGTTTTACTAATTCTTTTCCGCGTGCTAGTGCAAGTTCATTCATAGGAATTAAGTTATGTCTGCGCGGAGGCAAAGCTTTTTTAAGTGCTTCAATTAAAGTTTCAACTTTTATAATCGGACGTTTTTCTAAAAATGCGCCGACCATAAACATATTTGCAACTTGCTTTGCATTTAACTTTGTTGCTTCTTCATTACCGGCAATACAAACAATTTCAATATCTGTTCTTGTTGGCGGATGTACAGCAGTTGACTGCTCATAAATTAATAATCCGCCCGGTTTAACTGTTTTTTCAAACTTATCTATTGATGGCTGATTAAGCAGTATTGCTGTATCAAAAACTGAAATCATTGGTGAACTTATTCTTGAATCAGAAACAATAACAGTACAGTTTGCAGTGCCGCCTCTCATCTCAGGTCCGTATGATGGCATCCAGCTAACCTCTTTGCCTTCAATCATACCAGCATAGGCAATCAATTTACCCATAGAAAGTACGCCTTGCCCGCCGAATCCTGCAAATATTATTTCGTGTTCTTTTGTCATTTTAAAATCCTTATAATAAAAATTCAGAATTAATTTTGTGGAACTTTCAAATCTCCAACAGGATACATTGGAAGCATTTGCTCTTCAATATATTTTATTGTTTCTACCGGAGTCATTTTCCAACCTGAAGGACAGTTTGAAACAACTTCAACAAAGCAAGTTCCTTTTTTCTGTTTCTGATATTCAAATGCTTTTATTAATGCCTTCTTAAGTTTTCTAACTCCATTTGGATTATGAACAATCTGTCTTGTTACATAATAAGCACCCGGCAGTAAGCAAAGCATATCTGCTATCTTTATTGGATTACCAACCTGCGCAGCTTCTCTTCCGTAAGGAGATGTTGATGTAACCTGTCCGATTAAGCTAGTCGGAGCCATTTGCCCGCCGGTCATTCCGTAAATTCCGTT
>CALLZX010000029.1 GCA_937858935.1 uncultured Ignavibacteriales bacterium
TTTTAACCAAAACCTTTCCTTGAATACCCTGAACTTTTGCCGCTTGAGGATAAACAACGTTTTTGATCATCGCTTCAATTCCGCCAACTGGCTCGGGATACTTATCAAGTTTTTCTTCTTGAGCAAATCCGCTTACTCCCAAGAAGAGAAAGAAAAATAAAAGTGAATAAATTGTGTTTTTCATAGTGCCTCCTTTTTTGATTTATGTTTATTGAAGTTTGAATACTATTGGTATTGTTACTTGCACTTTAACAGGTTTTCCTTCCACTCGTCCGGGAGTAAATTTTGTTTTAGACACAGCATCTTTAGCTGCGTCATTCAAAATCGGATTCTCGCCTTTTGCTATTCGTGTTTTAACTACATCTCCATTCTCATTTATGAACGCTATCACAAAAACTTTACCTTCTATTCCCTTGTTTCTTGCGTCTTCCGGATAAACAACGTTTTTAGTCAATTCTGATAACCCTCCCATTGGGAAAGGCATTTCATCAGCATTTACTCTGAATTGATTATCACTGAAGATTGCAGAGAGGAAATCCGGCAATTCTATTTCAAATTTTCCATCAGGCAGAGCTACTACATTTACATTATTTAAATCAGCGTATGATTTTACATTTGCTCCGTTTTTCTGAGCCGGTATAAAACTCCATTCAGAAAGTTTTGAAACGATTGATTCGTTCAGTGTCTTTCTGTCAGTGTAATTTTTTAATCCATCCGTACCAAATTCCAAACGATCATAATATGTGCTGATATCTTTTACTTTATCAACCTTACCTTTTTCATTAACATATAATCTTAATGAGATAATATATCTGATAGAATCTTTGGGTGAAGAATTATGAATTGATTTTACTGCGTCAATCAATGAGTTTTTAAGTACTGAATCTTCAGATTTAACTTCAATCGGAGTATCAACTTCTTTTTCTGAGAGATACTCGGATTCAAGATTTGGCAGAAGTTCAATTTTGTTAGTCTTCTCTTCACATCCTAAAACCAGCAAGACTAAAAAAGTACTTATTAAAAATATTTTTTTCATTTTTTCACCTGTTTATAGATTTGATTTTACGATTACTTGATTTGAATATTGAGCAGTGACTTCAGAAGTCGGTAAACTGTTGTACAACATTTGTATTGTTTTTGTCTGCATCATCATTTGCTCAGAGAGATTATCAACTCTTTCCTGGTAGTTAGAAACTTTAAAGAAAAGATATCCGCTTAAGAAAAGTAAAATTAACGCAGCTGCATAAGAAATTGCAGAAAAGATTTTTACTTTAGAAAATATTCCCGTTTTATCAGATGCTCTCGATCCAACAGATCTTAAAATTCTTTCTTCAAGTTCAGCAGGAAAATCTTCAGCATCCTTATCAACAGCGTTTCTTATAATACTTACCTGTTTAAAATAATCTCTTGCAGATTGATCGCTTGCAAGCAAAGAAAAAAGATTTACTTCTTTACTTTTTTCAAGTTCTCCATCAAAGTAGAGGTTAATCATTTCTGTTAATTTATTTTCGCTCATATGTTTTATCTTTCTGTGATTGTCATTGCGAGT
>CALLZX010000030.1 GCA_937858935.1 uncultured Ignavibacteriales bacterium
TATCACAAATGTTATTTAAAGGAGCTATAAATCCATCCATAGAAAAAACACCATCAGTGGAGACTAAAATATTTTTAGCTTTGTTTGATTTAGCTTCCTTAAGTTTCTCTTCAAGATCCTTCATATCGCAATTTTTGTAGCGATAGCGTTGAGCTTTACATAATCTGATTCCATCAATTATACTTGCGTGGTTCAACTCGTCACTTACAATTGCATCTTCTTCCCCAAGTAAAGTTTCAAATAATCCGCCATTTGCATCAAAGCAGGATGTGTATAGAATTGTGTCTTCCATTCCAAGAAACTCGGAGATTTTCTTTTCTAGTTCTTTATGGATTTCTTGGGTTCCACAAATAAATCTAACAGAAGACATTCCAAATCCCCATTTATCAAAGCTATCTTTTGCTGCTTTAATTATTTCAGGATTATCAGCTAATCCTAAATAATTATTTGCACACATGTTTAGAACTTGCTGTCCGGTTGTAACAGCAATATGTGCACTTTGTGGCGTAGTAATTATTCTTTCTTTTTTGAAGAGTCCTTCTTTTTCAATACCATTTAAAATATTTGTGTAGTGTTGTTTGGTTTCAGTATTCATTTTTATCTCTTTAATTTTTTTAATTCCATTCCAAAATAACTTTACCTGAGTTTCCGGATTTCATTATCTCAAATCCTTCTTTGTAATCATCAATTTTAAATTTATGCGTAATAATTGGTGTGATATCTAATCCGCTTTGAACCATTGCTTGCATCTTATACCAGGTTTCAAACATTTTTCTTCCGTAGATGCCACGAATGTTTAATCCGTTAAAAATAATTTTTGTCCAATCTACACCAGCATTTGAAGGAAGAATACCAAGTAATGCAATATTGCCGCCATGAAACATAACTTCTATCATACTATTAAATGCATGAATACTTCCGCTCATTTCTAAACCAACATCAAATCCTTCTTTCATTCCAAGTTCTTTAACAACATCTGGGAGTTTTTCTTTGGAAACATCAACTGCTCTTGTAACACCAATTTTTCTTGCAAGTTCTAATCGATAAGGATTCATGTCTGTGATTACTGTATTTCTTGCACCAGCATGAATTGCGACTGCAGCTGCCATAATTCCAATTGGACCAGCGCCGGTTATTAAAACATCTTCACCAAGCATATCAAAACTGAGAGCTGTATGAACTGCATTTCCAAACGGATCAAACACAGAAAACAAATCAGTTGAGATTTTAGGATCACAATGCCAAAGATTTTGGACAGGAATTACAAGATATTCAGCAAATGCACCAGGACGATTTACACCGACTCCTTTTGTATTTGGGCAAAGATGGCCTCTTCCGGCTCTGCAGTTTCTGCAAGTTCCGCAAACAATATGTCCTTCACCACTTACAAGTTCTCCAACTTTTACGTCGTGAACATTTGCTCCAAAAGCTTCTACAGTTCCAACATATTCATGTCCAACATGCATTGGAACGGGAATAGTTTTTTGTGCCCACTCATCCCAATTGTAAATGTGAATATCTGTACCGCAAATAGCAGTTTTAAGAATTTTAATTAATACATCATTTGGTCCGTATTCAGGAACAGGAACCTCGTCCATCCAGATTCCAGGTTCAGCATATTTTTTAACAAGGGCTTTCATTTTTTTCATGGCAAGATCCTTTAGAAATGAATTTACATTTTGTGAAAGAATTATTTTTAAAATGTTCTAATCAAAATTAGAAATAAGGTGAGTAAAGGACAAAGAAATTCAGACAGTTTTCTTTATCAATTATAGATTTAAATAATTGAATAAAGTGCCAAATCGCTTCCGATTAAAGAACGAGGGGTATCTCTAAAACTCTTAAATTCTTTTTCTACAAAGTTGCTATTAATTTTATTGATATCAGCAGTTTTTTTTAGCCAATCCACTTCTGCATTGGTGACAACACCATTTACACATGCAAGCTTAACAGCATCTTTAATAAATGATTGTGCAATTTCCAGATTAGAAAAAACTATTGGTTCTTCAATAATGTATTTGTTGATGAGAAGGCTTCTAACTGTTTCATGAAAAAAATCTGTGGCGAAACCAAGTTTGTCAGATATTTTTTTGAGTATGTCTTTTTCTTTTTCAGTAAGTTCTTTATCAAGCTTTGCAGTGATAAATAAACCTTTTAAATAGTTGCTGCGATCGATAATTGGAATATTCATTTCTACCCGATAAAAGTTTAAGAAATGTAAAAAATTCTATACTATCCTTTCAATTATTATGCCTCTAAACCAGCTGCTGAAACATTATAAATAATTCAAAAAATATCCACATAAAAAAACATCCCAATTGTAAATGTTTCGTAAATCATAAGACAAAACCTCTCAAATCTAAAAATGAGATTTTAGAGCAAATGGTAATAAATTCTACATTGTTCATAAATCAAATACTTCGACCAAATCATAATGATATCTTCGATTAACTATTAAAATAGTTTACGCTGGTCGATAGATACAGAGGGAAATAAATACCGAAACGAGAGAAAACTGAAGTAATAATAACATTTTAAATAAGAAATTAATTTGCAAAAATGTCTTATCTAAAAGAAAATATCGGCAAAAAATCATCTTTTATCAAAATAAATAAAGAAAAACGCTGCAAGTGCCTCAACTTTTTATAAAGTTGAAACGATAATGGAATTAGAATACAACATAATTATTGTGCTCGAGGCCTTCGAAACATAGATAAGTTAAATTGTAAAAATTAAAAGAATCTAATAAATGTTTGTTACTGAACATAGAACATATTTTGATAGTCCTATAAGGAGTTCTAGGCAGGAAACTGAATCACGTAAACTTCGATTAGGCAAAAATCCAATTATCAGGCAGATGCTTGAAAGCTTTCCGGATCTTGTTGTCATACTTGATCATAACAGACAAATCGTTGCATATAACAAGAAGACTGAAAAACTGCTTTTAGATGAAAACGAGGAAATTATTGGACAAAGACTAGGCGAAGCATTTAAGTGTATTCATGCTTTTGAAATGCCGGGTGGTTGCGGTACGTCTGTTTTTTGTTCTGAATGTGGTGCTGGTAAGTGTAACAAAAATACTCTTGCAACTTCTGAAAGTTTGGAAGAAGAATGCAGGATACATATCAGGCATGAAGGTTTTGAAACATCGCTTGATTTAAAAGTTTTTACTTCCCTTTTGGAATTTGAAAAAGAAAAATTTATTGTTTTTGCTATTAAAAATCTTGAAAATGAAAAGAGACGTGAATTACTTGAGAGAATTTTTTTTCACGATGTTTTAAATACAGCATCAATAATTTTCGGTATTTCTGGTATGATATCTGAAGTTAAAGAAACAGATGATTTTGATAAGTATTCAAAAATTTTACTAAACACTTCAGAGCAGCTAATTCAGGAAATTCAGGCTCAAAGAGATCTATCAAACGCAGAATCTGGAAAACTTGTTATTTATCCTGCACAGGATACAGCTAAGAATATACTTGAAAAAGTTTTTGAGCTTTATGAAAATAATAATCTTACAAGAGGAAAAACATTTACTTGCAATTATCCTCCGGATATGATGATAATAGAAACCGATCCTCATTTTATTATTCGTTCGCTTGGTAATCTTATAAAAAACGCTTTAGAAGCAGTTGGAAATGGTCAGAAGGTTTCTATTTCTGCCTATGATTACGGAGAAAATATAAGGTTTGTTATAGCTAATGATGGAGTGATCCCTAAGCATATTCAATTACAAATTTTCAACAGATCATTTAGTACCAAAGCTAAGAAGGGTAGGGGTATTGGTACTTATAGCGTAAAACTTCTGATCGAAAATTATCTTAGAGGACGAGTAAGCTTTATTTCTAATGAAGAAGAACAAACCAAATTTATTGTTGAAATTCCAAAAGTTTTTCCTGAAACAGAACAATAATTCTATCCACTTCAAAAAAAATTCCTAATTTTATCAGCAATCAAAAATTATTATTTCTTAATAACAATCTGGAGCTATATGCGGTATTCAGTCTTTGCATTTTTTACAATCTATGTTTTAGTTTCCAATAATTCCATCGCACAAATTAATACTGAAAGATATCGATTAGACTCGGATTCAATTGGTTTTACTGGTATAGCTGATGTTGAGGTTACTGCTATCACAGGCAACACCGATTTCCAATTTATTCATCTAGGCGGTCGTTTAAACTATAATTGGGGAGAAAGTTATACTTTTTTAGTTGCAGATGGAGGTTTTGGCTGGGATGAAGGTGAAAGTATTTTTGATCAGGCATTACTTCATTTCAGACATGTTCATTCTATAAATGATTTCATACAAGCAGAAGGATTCATTCAGACAGACTTTAATAAAAAAAGATTGCTCACTGAAAGAGAACTTATCGGCGGCGGATTTAGATTTAAAATTTTCAGTTCAGGTAAATTCAAAATCCGTTTAGGTACAACTTACTTTTTTGAACATGAAAGTTATGATGTTCCACTAAACTCGATGCACGGAAGTAGTTTATACGCAAATAGGCTTTCAACCTATTTAACATTTGAGTATGAGATTAAAGAGGATGTAAAATTAGTTGTTGTTAATTATTATCAACCCCAAATAGGTAATTGGGAAGACTACAGAATCATTTCTGATAATTCTTTAATAGTGAGCATTAGTTCTTATGTGGATCTAAAAGTAGGATTTAATCTTAGATATGATTCATGGCCGGCTGAAACAATTAAAAATACCGATACCTTTACAAAATTTGGGTTTAGTTTTAAATTCTAAAAAGTTTATCTAAATCAAAAATGTATTATTTTATAATCAATAGATAAAATTTTTAATTAAAATTATTAATGGAGAATTAAATGGAATACCGGATTGAAAAAGATACAATGGGAGAAGTTCAGGTACCTTCAGATAAATATTGGGGTGCCCAGACTCAAAGATCAAAAGAGAATTTTAAAATAGGCGGAGACCGGATGCCAATTGAAATTATTCGGGCTTTTGGTATACTAAAAAAAGCAGCTGCTCAAGCCAACTCAGAATTGGGTGTATTACCAATAGAGAAAGCCGAGATAATATGCAAGGTTTGTGATGAAATTATAGAAGGAAAATTAGAGGAACATTTTCCGCTAGTTGTATGGCAAACAGGTTCAGGTACTCAATCCAATATGAACGTAAATGAAGTAATATCTAATCGTGCCCACGTATTACTTGGAGGAAAACTTGGTGAGGGAAAACATTTTATACATCCAAATGATGATGTAAATAAATCTCAATCTTCAAATGATACTTTTCCAACAGCAATGCATATTGCCGCCTGCGATGTACTCACTCACGTAACAATTCCTGGTGTTGCAAAACTTTTAAATACGCTGAAAATAAAGGCAGATGAATTTAAAGATATAATTAAAATAGGCAGAACACATTTAATGGATGCTACGCCTCTTACTCTGGGTCAGGAATTTTCGGGGTTTGCAGCAATTGTTGAACACGGATTGAGAGCAATACGATATTCGCTAACTCATTTGCATCAAATAGCTCTCGGAGGAACAGCAGTAGGTACCGGTTTAAATACACCAAAAGGATTTGATGTTTTAGTCGCAAAAAAAATCGCAGATCTCTCACCTTGTAATTTTGTTACCGCCGAAAATAAATTTGAAGCACTTTCTGCCCATAGTTCCATAATTGAAATTTCAGGCGCACTTAAACTTTTAGCAACTGGTCTAACCAAAATTGCTAATGATATCCGATTTTCTGCTTCTGGCCCAAGATCAGGAATTGGGGAATTGTTACTGCCTGAAAATGAACCCGGATCATCTATTATGCCTGGAAAAGTCAATCCAACACAAAGTGAAGCATTAACACAAGTTTGCACTGAGGTTGTTGGTAACGATATTGCAATTACAATGGCCGGTATGCAGGGACATTTTCAGTTGAATGTATTTAAACCTGTTATGATTCTTAATTTACTTAACTCGGCCAGATTGTTAGGAGATGCTTGTGTATCTTTTAATGATAATTGCGCTGTAGGCATTCAACCAAACCTTGAAAGGATTAAATTTAATCTTGATAATTCTTTAATGCTGGTTACTGCACTAAATCCTGTAATTGGTTATGATAATGCTGCTAAAGTTGCAAAGAAAGCTCACAAAGAAAACAAAACTCTTAGAGAAGCAGCTTTGGAGCTAGGATTACTAACCGCAGAAAAATTTGATGAAGTGGTTAGACCTGAAAAAATGATTGGACCAAATAAATAGTACATGTAAAAAGCAGTAAAATTGAATTGCCCAGAACATTATTAGTGATTTGGGTTAAATAAATATTGATTAGTCTAAAGTAGACTTATTTTAATCATTTATATCAGGGGTCTGGTATGAAAACTTTTAAGCTTATTTGTTCTCTGCTATTTGTCCTTAATATTTCTAACTATCCTCAGTGGACTGAAATGCCAATTGGAACGTCTTCACATTTATACGATGTAAATTTTGTAGCTAAAGATCTGGGATGGGTGGTTGGCAGTGAGGGAACAATATTGAAAACAACAAATGGTGGAAACTCTTGGTCGATTCAACAATCAAATTTGAATGTTCAACTTTTTTCAATTCAGTTTATTGATTCTTTATTTGGTTGGATTTGTGGAGAGGGGGGAACATTACTTAAGACCACGAATGGCGGTATTACCTGGGTACAAAAACCTTCAGGTGTTGTTGAAAATATTAATTCCCTATATTTCTTAAGTGCATCTGATGGTTTTGCGGTAACAGGTGATTGGTACAATGGTTATCCATACTCGGGAAGAATTTTGAAAACCACCAATGGTGGTGATACTTGGTCAGTAGCATTGTTTGATGATGCCCACGGTCTAATCGATATATATTTTTCTGATAAGTACAATGGGTGGATATGTGGTTCTAATGGTGCGATATATATAACTAATAATGGAGGTAGCAATTGGAATTATTCAAATGCTAATACACCTTATTGGTTATTCGGGATTTTTTTCCCAGCCAATAATGCTGGATTTACTATCGGTGGTAACACAAATAGTGATATTATTTTGAAATCTGATAATAGTGGAAATTCCTGGACTAAAATTCGCGAAACTTTTCAAGATAAAATGATGATAGGTCTTTATTTTATTAATGATTTAGAGGGATGGGTTTGTGGGTTTAATGGTGTTATGCTAAAAACAACTAATGGTGGTATTTCGTGGAATCGAGAAACTCTTCAGACAGATAAAGAACTCAGAGAGATATTCTTTGTAGATTCTGTTGGATACTGTGTTGGTTTTTCTGGTACATTTATGAAATATCATTATACTCAGCCAACCAGCAATATTCAAATTATAAGTCCTAATGGTGGGGAACTCTGGGAAATTGGTTCAACAAAGCAAATTTTATGGAATAGCACTGATGTAATAGATGTAAAAATTGAGTACAGCTACAATAACGGAGCAAGTTGGAACAATGTCGTTTCATCGTACCCTAGCACAGGCATTTATAACTGGACGATACCAAACATAATAACAAATCAGGCCAGAGTTAAAATATCAGATATTGCAACGGGAGATTTTGACAGAAGTGACAGTTCATTTAGAATAATTGAACCAACAAATATTTCGGAAATCAGAAACAATGAAATACCTAATAACTATTATTTAGCTCAGAATTATCCTAATCCATTTAATCCATCAACAGCAATTCAGTTTGGTCTTATAAAAAGTTCATACGTAACTCTAAAGTTATATAACGTAAATGGGGAAGAGATATCTTCAATTTTTGAAGGTTATAAACAAACAGGAACTTATAGTGTAAACTTTGTACCAAATAATTTAACAAGTGGTATTTATTTCTACAGAATTATCGCTGAAGATTTTTCTGATGTGAAGAAACTGATTTATTTAAAATAATTTTCCAATTTCAATAAAAGCGGCAACCTCTTGGCTGCCGTTTTGTTTTTTAACCTACCTAAAAATTACTTTGAAACAATTTCAATCAAAGCACTTGCTACTGTTTTATCATTGTCATCTAAAAGAAAAACTCTGTAAAATCCAGGTTCTTCAAACTTTAAATCACTGTCAGAATTTTTAGCAAAGAAGACATAACTCATATCAGATTCAATTACGTAATCAAATTTCTTGTAGAATTCAAACTTTTTGCTGCGCTCGTTAAGTTTATCAAACTGAATGTGAACATCTTCAAGACCTAACTCATAATCTGATTTTACCATTACTGTTAGGTATCCGGTGGTAAATCTATCACTTACACCAACTTCGCCCTTTTTAGAATCATATTTTTCACAGAAGTAAAGAATTGGTTCGTTCTGTGCAAAAGTCTTTGTGACTAATCCTGAAAAAAAAATTACTGTGAGTGCAAAGAGAAACAAGACACTTTTTTTCATCTACATATCCTTTTTAATAGTTTAATTTAACTTACCTGAATAAATGAGTATTAAAAATTAGTTACTAACTTATTATAGGGTAGAAATAATAGCACTATTGCTGCAAGAAATCATTATTTTTGACCTCAAAAAATTGGAACAAGTTTGGACAATTGGAATGGAATAATATCATTACTTCTTGCGTGTGTTGAGTTTATTTTACTCTTCAACTTGCTTGTGTTTGTTAAGAAAGATAAATTAAACGTTATTGCAATGCTTATGATTGCTTTGTTAGCAGCTTATCAATCTATGGAATTTTTAATGTGTCAGGTTGAATTGCAGGATTCAATTTTTCCATATTTTGCTTTTGTGATTATTGGCTTTCTACCACCTTTGAATTTATTATTGACTTTTACTCTTTCGAACAGCATAAATCTTAAAAAGAAATTTTATTTAATATTCATTCCGGCAATTGCATTTTCGATTTATTATTTATTTGTAATTCCGGAATTTGCTGTAACCAGTTGTGCAGTACTTTATGCAAGTTATCATTATCCGCTTGGAGATTTATTTGGTGCATTTTATTATTTGCCAATTTTAATTTCTATAGTTTTGCTAATAAAATTCATTCTCAAATCAAATGACAAAAAGCAAAAATTAATTGCTAACATTTTACTGTTTGGTGCAATCTTTATTAGTCTTCCTTCTACAATAGGATTTATCTTAATGTTTAGTGGGAACTATTCAATAATTTCTTCCATTGAAAGTATAATGTGCAAGTTTGCATTTGTGTATGCAATTATTTTAAGTTTTGTATGTTTATATAAAAAAAATAATTAATAAAATATTTTTAATAATTAAGAAATTGAAAGGAATTAATTAGCATATTTTAGTTAAATTATAAACAAGCAGGAGAGAAAATGAAAAAGTATTTATTGCTATTGTTAACAATCTTAATTTTTCCAATTTATCCTCAGGATGATGGTGAAAATTTAGGTTGGATGGAAATGGAAATATTTATGATGACTACTGGGCTTGGTCAAGGTGAGACCGTCAGATATAAACTAGAGGCTATTGGAACTGTTTGGAGATCAGAAAGTACTCTTCCGCCAAGTGGTTATCAAATTTCAAATAGCCATAACTTGGCATATTATCCTATTCTAACAAAACCTGCAACTGGGAATACTGATTTCAACAGCCAGTCAACTATTTGGGGCTTTAATTGGATTCAACCTTTTATAACATATTCTCACAGTTACGATAGCATTGCCTATGGGTTGTACAAAGTTAGTATTTCTCCAGGTGACCAATATTTTTATTTAGATTACCGGGATGATAGATACAATTGGTCAGATGTTTACCGCTTAGCTCCTGGCAATCTTGATATATGGATATTATATAATAAAGTTCTTAATAAATTTATGTATCGGGGACAGGGTTCCACTAATCCTAATCCTCAGTATTGGACGCAAGTTCAAAAAGGCGATTGTGTTGGTTTATGGGATATAAAACAAGTTAGCGATCCAATGACAGATCTATTTCCTAATTTTTGGATTAATTGTTTATCTGTTTTTAACGATGGGAATGGTCATCCAAAATTTGCTTGGGGTCCCTACCCTGGATTTACTAACATTTATTATAAGATATACAAAAAAAAAGGCACCCCCGACTTTATATTGTATGATATTACAAATTCAAGAAACTACATTGATCTAAATGAAAATATAATAACTGGACTACCACAAGCAAATGAGGGTGGAGTTCAATATAAAATTAGTAGTGTAGGTTACCCCGTAGATAATCCTCAAAGTCCACCCTTAGAGTCTGGTTTTACAAATACAGTGGATATTAGAGTAATAATGCCTCCTTTAGAAAAGGTAGCATCAAATGAAGAATTAAATCAAGATTATTCCTTATTTCAAAATTTTCCAAACCCATTTAATTCGTCAACAACTATTACTTATACATTAATGAAAAGCAGCATTGTTAATCTTAAAATATTTAATGTTTTAGGAAAAGAGGTATTAACTCTTGTAAATGAGTTTATAGAAAAGGGAACACATTCAATTGAATTTAATTTACCAGATTTACCAAGCGGAATATATTTATATAAAATCCAAAGCGAAGACTTCATGGAAAGTCGAAAATTAGTTTTACTGAAATAAAAAACTAAACATAATGTTTAATAATTCGAGAAATGGTTTTTAGGTGATTTAGTAATGCATATAAATAGAACATACTTCATTCTGTCATTTGTTGTAATCACTTTTCTATCAAATACTGCACAACAAATGTCTTTCTCATCATTAAACGGCCCTTATGGTGGTAATTTGGGTGATATTGTTTTCACTGCCGATGGCGAAATTTTTGTAAGTGCTTATTACTCAGAAGGGAGAGGAGTATATAAATCTACAAATAATGGTAACAATTGGCAGCACATTTTGCCTAATTCTGCAGAACCGTGGATTGATTGTTTTGCTATGGGTATTAATGGGAATGATATTGTGTTCTTAGGAACATCTGGTGGTGGGCTTTTTAAATCTACTGATAGAGGTAATAATTGGATTAGATTAACTGGTTATCCATCTTCTGAATGTTGGACAATAGGTATTAATGATAGTAATTTTATTTTTGCAGGTGATGGTGACTTAGGTGGTGTATATAAATCAATAGATGAAGGAAATACTTGGACTCAAGTTCTACCAAATTCAGTTGCTCCACTATCAATTAAGATTAATAATGAAGGAACTATTTTCGTTGGAGCGTTAGATAATTTTTACAATTCGACCGATAACGGACGGAGTTGGAATAGTTATTATAATGGATTGGATAACCAAATAATTTCTTCAATTCTTACAATTAGTGGATCCCAGATTTATGCTGGTACTGGCTATTACACTTCAGGTAATGGTGTTTATTATTCACCTGATAATGGAATTACTTGGATACAGAAAGGACTGAATGGAAAAGTTATCTATTCTTTAACTGCAGATCAATTCGGGGCAATATATGTAGCTACAAAATTTGATGGAGTTTATAAAACCACAGATCATGGGTTAACTTGGCAACAAATTAATAAAGGGATAGAGAATAAAAATATTTTCAGAATTCAATTAATCCCAAATAATATTTTATTAGCATGCTCTGAATCGGAAGGTGGAATTTATAAGTCTTATGACTATGGTGAGTCTTGGGAAATCTCAGGAGTAGTTGCAGGTACGATGAGAGATGGATTTATAACTAAAGATGGAGATATTTATTCAGCCGTTGATGGAGGTATCCAGAAATATGAATCTAACAATGGAAAGTGGGATATATTTGGCTTACAGGAAGTGAGAGATATTTTAATTGACAGAGATAGTGTTTTGTTTGCAGGAACAAGATGGAACGGAATATTTAAATCAAGCGATAATGGAAATACTTGGGTTCAAACTTCTAGCATTGGTGGCACAGGTACAGAATTGTTTACAATGGACTTATATTCTGACAATTCTATTTTGCTGGGAACCAACGACTATATAAAGAGAAGTACTGATAAAGGAATGTCTTGGAATTCAATTACGAATTTACTGCCTTCTGCAATAATTGGAAATCTTATTATTGGTGATGATGGGAAAATATATGTTACATCAGGTGTAACACTTTGTAAAGCTGATGATCTTCAAAGTAATTTTAATATTTTAAAAGATAGTTTATATGCTCCAGATCGAAATGGACTTGCACTCGGTTTAAATGGACTGATTTTTTTCTCAGATAGCTACTTTAATCCAGGTATTTTTCGTTCTTTAGATTTTGGAAATTCATGGATTAAGGTTTCTGAAAGAGCAGCATCCTCAATTTCAGTAAAGGATAATAGATATATTATTACAGGGCACGATAATGGTGAAATAATGTTCTCAAGTGATAAAGGGGCCTTTTGGCAAACTATTAGCAATGAACTTCCATTTTATTCTACAATACTTTGGAGCCAGATTGATAGAAATGGATTTTTGTATTGCGCCGCCAGCGGGGCTGGAGTATTTAAATCTAACTCAACTGTTACAATAATTGAAGATGTTTTTAATTCAGAAACCAAGGGGTTTGAATTATACAATAATTTTCCCAATCCTTTTAATGCCATAACGCATATAAAGTATACTGTTCCAACATCAGGTAATAT
>CALLZX010000031.1 GCA_937858935.1 uncultured Ignavibacteriales bacterium
CAGAAAACAAAGCGGTGCTAGTTAACTTTACAGGTAGTGATTGGTGCCAATGGTGCATAAGGCTTAGTGATGAAGTCTTTTCAAAATCAGAGTTTGAAGATTATGCAGAGGATAATTTAATTTTAGTACGATTGGATTTTCCGCGCAACATAGAACAAAGCGCTGAAACAAAAGCATATAATAACCAACTTGCACAACGCTATGGCGTTCAAGGTTTTCCAACAGTTTTG
This sequence comes from uncultured Ignavibacteriales bacterium, assembly GCA_937858935.1. Lineage (GTDB taxonomy): Bacteria > Bacteroidota > Ignavibacteria > Ignavibacteriales > Ignavibacteriaceae > IGN3. Next base: position 231 of record CALLZX010000031.1, read on the forward strand.
TTGTTTAATTCACAGGGACAAATGGTTTTGCAAACTGGTTATCAACCTGGCGGTCCTGTTAGCTATATTAATCATTTAAAGAACTCTCTTTAATGGCTTCTCTGATTTAACTGGGCGCCATGTGCGCCCTTTATTTATAAACCAACTCTGGTTTTACATCTGCCAAACTATTTCTATTTAAAAAATATTTCACTATTATGCTTTTGGCAAATAGAAAAGTACTGATTATTGATAACCCCTGTTGTTAGATAATAACAACACTTAAAAATCATATCAACTAATTAGAGGTACTTTCTATGAAAAAATTTCTTTTACTTTCCGTGTTGGTTTTATTTTTGGCAATATTTGGTTGCCAAAAAGATGACAATAGTGTTATAACTTCTCCCACCGATGAAGGCGGACTGTTTAAGTCTGGTGACATCATTGATGGTCAATATATTATTATCTTCAATGAAGATAGCAAGGGCTTAAAATCACGGGGTACTACGTTTAATTCAAACCTTGATAAGGTGTCTAAAAAAGCAAATGATTTGATTAACAAATCATCAATTGCTTCCAAATCATTTTTATTTACTTATGCATCGGCTGTAGAAGGATTTACTGTTAAGCTTTCAAAGTCCGAATATTTTTCGCTAAGCAAACAACCTGGAATCAAAATATATCCTGATAGATTCGTAATGCTGGCAAAACCAATCCCTGTCCCAACCCAACCGCCACAGTCTGTTCCTTATGGTATAGCCAGAGTTGGTTATGCTGATTATACTGGAACTCACTTGGCATGGATAATTGACACAGGAATCGACTTAAATCATCCTGATTTAAATGTAAACACATTAAAAGCTAAAACTTTTGTAACAAGAACAACAACTGCAGAAGATGATAATGGACATGGAACTCACTGTGCCGGTATAGTTGCTGCAAAAAACAATACAATTGGTGTTATTGGTGTTGCATCAAATGCATTTGTAGTTCCTGTAAAAGTACTTGATAAAAGAGGTTCTGGTGCATTATCAACTATAATTGCAGGTATTGATTATGTTGCCGCAAACTCAACCGCAGGTGATGCTGCGAATCTAAGTCTTGGCGGAAGCGCCTACGATCCAATAGATCAGGCCGTTATTAATTTAGGTTTGGGTGGAGTATTTGTTGCAATGGCTGCGGGCAACGAAAGTGATAATGCAAACAATCATTCACCGGCAAGAGCTAACGGTCTAAATCTTTACACTGTTTCTGCTTGTGACGTTAATGATAATTGGGCAACTTTTTCAAATTATGGTAACCCACCAATTGATTTTTGTGCTCCTGGAGTAAGTGTTTACTCAACTTACAAAGGTGATTCTTATACAACAATGAGTGGAACCTCAATGGCTGCTCCGCACGTTTGTGGTCTTCTACTGCTTACAAATGGCAACGTTAGGATCGATGGTTATGTTAGTGGAGATCCAGACGGCACCCCTGATCCAATAGCACATAAATAACATTACGATTTAATTAAAGAGAGATTTGAAACTCAAATCTCTCTTTGTTTTTTATATAAACTATCTTGCTAAAAATTGGAGGAATCTTAAATGTTGTGGTTTGTAATTTAAAATGTTTTATTGTTGATCCAAAATAATCGTTGTGTCAATACTGCTCGTGTCGCTTTTCCAGAAATGAAATGTGTAGCTGCCGGAAACTGGTAAAGTAATGTTTATGGGTATTTGATATTCTACGCAAACAGCTGGACAGACAGATGACTCATCCGAAACCGCAAAAGTTTTTATAAAAACATTGTTACCGTTAATGCTTTTTTCAAAGTAAGTGTTTTTCCAACAGTAACTTCCGCAATAAATTTTTGCTGTAAAATCCGCCGAAAGATTTGAAGTGTTATTAACAAAAACCAAATCCACTGGTACTGGGCGTGTTATATCGTCTTCTTCAAATACAGAGCACGATGAAAGAACTAGCACCATCAATAGAAAAAATAGCTGTTTCATTTTAAATACCTTTAAAAACTCTTGACCCAAAATTATTCAAGTTGTGCTATGCTTTTCAATAAAAAAATTTTTCCGCAGATTAAAACATCCTCTTTTTACACTAAAAGTTCTTTTATCTTTCGCTAAATTTGTGCCTACAAGTTCAAGATTATGTTAAATTTCAAGAAACAAAATGAATAAAAATATCGTAGTAATAGGTGCTGGAATTTCCGGGTTAACAACAGCATATCTTTTATCTAAAAAAGGGATTGATGTTAAAATTATAGAAAAAAATACCTCTGTTGGGGGATCTATTGAGAGCGTATTTGAAAATGGTTTTTTATTTGATCGCGGACCAAACAGCGCCTTAGAAACTACTCCTGTTATAGGACAACTTATTAAAGAACTTGAACTTGAACATGAACTTTTATATGCCAGCAAGCAAGCAAACAAAAGATATATACTTCGTGATAATAAACTTCACTCACTTCCAATGTCTCCGCAAGGATTGTTAAAAACAAAATTGTTTTCCGGCAAAGCAAAACTTCGCTTAATGGCGGAACCTTTTATTGGAAGATCAAATGATGGTTATTATCAAAGTCTTGCCGAATTTGTTAAAAGAAGATTGGGACAAGAGTTTCTTGATTATGCAATCAACCCCTTTGTTGCTGGAGTTTATGCCGGAAGGCCGGAAGATTTAAGTGTTAAATCTTCATTTCCAAAGTTGTATGCCTTGGAAGAAAAGTATGGTGGATTAATTATCGGGACAATTCGAAGTATCCGCGAAAGAAAAAAACGAGCAGAAGTGGCAAAGCAATCTGCAAAGATGTTGTCCTTTAAAAGCGGGATGATCGTTCTTCCCAAAGCCATTGAAAAATATTTTGGCTCCAACATTTTACTTTCGAGTGAAGTTACTTCTGTTGATAAAACAGAAAAAGGATTTTCTATATCATATAAACAAAACGGAACGATAAATAAAATTGAGAGTGATGCTGTGCTCTCAACAATTCCATCTTATGCAGCAAGTAAAATTTTTATAAAGTATGATAAAGATTTTAAAAATCATGCTGAGGCAATTTATTATCCACCTGTTTTAGTTTATTATTTAGTCTATAATAGAAAAGATATTAAACAAGAATTAGATGGATTTGGATTTTTAATTCCAGCTAAAGAAAATAAAAGTTTTCTTGGTGCACTTTGGAGTTCGATTATATTTTCTCAAAGAACAGATGAAACTAAAGCTGCGTTTACTTTATTTGTTGGTGGATCAAGAAATCCAGATTTTGTTAAAGAAGACAGAGCTTCTTTATTATTAAAAGTTAGAAAAGAATTTGAAGCACTAATGGGCATTACTGCCGATCCAATTTTTGCATCAGAAAGACTTTGGGAAAAAGCAATTCCGCAATACAATTTGGGATATGTTGAACACGAAAGATTTTTTGATGAATTTGAAAAACGAAATCCTGGATTATTTATAAGCGGCAACTATCGTGGTGGAATTTCCGTTGGAGATTGTATTAAGAATGCTGAACTTGTTGCAGAAAAAATTTTAAAACAATTATAATCCTCAGCGACTTTGCGTCTCCGCGGTAGAAAAGAATTAACCGCAGAGACGCAAAGACGCAGAGTAAAGAAGGAGAAGCAATGTCTAGTTATCCCACAATTCGTCATCGTCGTTTAAGATACAATCCGCTTGTGCGTGATTTGGTAAGAGAAACGGTATTGACAAAAAATGATTTAATCTATCCGCTATTTGTTGTGCCAGGGACAAAGATTAAAAAAGAAATTAAATCAATGCCCGGTGTTTTTAATCTTTCTATCGATGAACTTATTAAAGAATGCAAAGAAGTTCGGGATTTAGGAATACCGGCTGTAATACTTTTTGGAATTCCAGAACACAAAGATGAGGTTGGCTCAGAAGCTTACGCTGAAAACGGAATTATCCAACGAGCTGTTCGTGCTTTAAAAGCCGAAGTAAAAGATCTTTTAATCATTACAGATGTGTGTATGTGCGAATATACTTCTCACGGGCATTGCGGAGTTTTGAATGGTGAAGAAATTCTGAACGATGAAACCGTTTCTCTTCTTGCCAGAGAAGCTGTTTCTCACGCAGAAGCCGGCGCAGATATAATAGCTCCTTCCGATATGATGGATGGAAGAGTTGCTGCAATTAGAAAATCATTAGACTATAAAGGCTTTACAAAAATTCCAATAATGAGTTATGCCGCAAAATATTCTTCGGGGTTTTACGGGCCATTTAGAGACGCAGCAGAATCAACTCCTGCTTTTGGTGATAGAAAATCTCACCAAATGGATATTGGAAACGTTAACGAAGCCTTGCGCGAAGTTGCTGAGGATATTGAAGAAGGCGCGGATATTGTAATGGTAAAACCAGCCGGACCATATCTTGATGTAATCAGAAAAGTAAAAGATACTTTTGGAATGCCAACTGCAGCTTATCAGGTTAGCGGTGAGTATGCAATGATAAAAGCTGCCGGAGCAAATGGCTGGATTGATGAAGAGCGCGTTATGGTTGAAGCTGCATTTGCAATTAAACGTGCTGGCGCAGATATGTTTTTAACTTACTTTGCTAAAGATTTAGCAATGTGGATTGATAAAACAAGAAAGTAAAATTTAAAATCGAGCTTTCTGAAAAAGTAAATAATATTCTTGTTGTGCGTCAGCATAATCAGATTGGAGATATGTTATGCTCGCTAACACTTTACAAGGCGTTAAAGAAAAAATATCCTGACGCACGGATTACTTTGGTCGCGGCGAAAACAAACTATGAAATTCCTTTTTTTGACATAAATCCGTATCTCGATCGTGTTATTATTTTTAATAAGTCTTCCATTAAAACTATTATTGGGTTCATTCGGGAATTACGAAGTAGAAAATATCAGTTCTGTTTCATACCTTCAACAATTGTGCTTTCAAGAACATCGCATATCTTAAGCTGGATATCAGGATCAAAAGTTCGGGTCGGTGTAAAATCGATAGACGGAAAAGAAAACAAATCGCAAAAGTATCTTAATTTAAAATCCGACTTTAAGTGGGGGGAAAAACACCAGTCAGTTAGAAATCTAGAAATTGTAAAACAGATTGATTGTGATTTATCAGAAGAAGAAATTAACTCGATAAAAATTAACTTTGGGAAAGAAGATATTTCTTTTGCAAAAGATTTTATTTTAACAAATTTTCCAGATCAAAAGAAGAAGATAATAGCTTTTCATCCGGGGGCTGGAAAAGAATTAAATGTTTGGAATTATAGTAATTACATAGATTTGATTAAAAAACTTTATGGTGATTTTAATAATTATGTTTTAATAACATCCGGCTGGACAGATAACAATATAGTTGAGCCAATTTGGACGGAATTACGATCAGCAAATATTGAATTTAAAATTTTACACAATATGCCCATTAAACGGCTTGGAGCAATTTTATCTTTAGTTGATCTTTACATTACCAATGATACAGGAACTATGCACATTGCGGGTTACTCGGGTGCAAAAATGATTTCCTTGTTTGGCCCAACAAACCCTGCCGAATGGGCTCCAAATGGAATTCATCAAAAGTACGTTAAATCTAAAACCAATGACATAAATGAAATTGCAATGAATGATGTTTATTCGCTTGCAAAAACTTTTTTAACTGATAACAAAAATTAGAAAAATAATATTATGTGGATAATTGGACGTGTTTTAATCGGTGTTGTTGTTCTGCTGTTATTGGAATACTACTTTACAAGAAAACTTAACCGTGTATTTAAAACCCTTTATCCGAGTTATCCAAGAAAGAAAAAATATGTAATTATATATTCCTTTCTTATTCTCTTAAACCTTTATCCTGTAATTCTAATATTTAATGCAATTTATGCCGCTATAACAAAGCAGTCCGTCTCGTTTCCACAAAACATTTTTGCTGACTACTTACTTCTTTATCCGTTTTGGGTCTTGATTATTCTAATACTGCAGATAAGCGTGCTTTTCTTTTTCATTGATTTGCTAAAATTGATTGTTTATCCAATTTATAAAAAACACAAGCATAATCTTTATCGTCTACAGGTTAAAATATTTTTAGCACTTACATTATTTTTTATCATTTACATACCGGGAAGAATAATTTATGATTATAATAATGTCGAAATCAGAACCGCTGACTACAAGAAGAAGAATCTTCCAAAAGAACTAGAGGGAATTAAGATCGCTTTTATTTCCGATATTCAAGCAGATAGATATACTGATGAAAAAAGACTCTTGCGTTATGTTGATAAAATAAATGAATCAAAACCAGATTTAGTTTTAATTGCGGGAGATGTGATAACTTCAACCCCGGATTATATTGAAACCGCCGCAAAGTATATCGGAAAAATAGAATCAAAATACGGCACCTATTCTTGTGTTGGCGATCATGATAACTGGGCTTACAGGCAGGATTATGTGAGAAGTCTTAGTGAAGTAAAAAAATCATTAAATGATTTTAAAGTGGAGATGCCGGATAACGAAGTACGATTTATAGAAATCAATGCTTCAAGAATTGGAATTTCCTTTGTTACAAACACTTACGTTTCTGAGATATCAGAAACAACCCTTCAAAACCTTGCTTCATCAAACAAGGCAGAGTTTAAAATATTCCTTACTCATCAGCCACAGGAGTTTTTGATAAGCAGTGCTGTTAAAAACAATTATGATCTTTTTCTCGCCGGACATACACACGGCGGACAAATTACACTAGTGTTTCCATTTATTCAGCTTACACCAACATTGGTTGAAACAAGATATATTAAGGGTGATTTTTATTTTAATGATATGCTTGCTATTGTATGCGGCGGATTGGGAATGTCGCTGGCGCCCGTAAGATATAACTCAACTCCGGAAATAGTATTAATCAAACTTAAGAGTAAATAATCAGATGTTAACGCTTTCGGCAATTTATATTTATCCTGTAAAATCTCTTGGCGGAATAAGCGTTGATTCTGCTTATGCAGATAAACAAGGATTAAAATACGATCGTCGTTACTTGCTTGTGGATGAAACCAGAATGTTTATTACCCAGCGTGATTTTCCTCAGCTTGCATTATTAAAATTATCCATTATTGAAAACGGTTTTAAAGTATTAAATAATCTGGATAGTTCTCAAACCGTAATTCCATTTGAATCTGATTCTAAAGAGAATTTAAGTGTTAAGATTTGGGATGATGTTTGTAATGCTGTTATGGTTAGTAAAGATTTAAATAATTGGTTTTCTAGCGCCATTAATAAAAAATGCTATCTTGTTTATATGCCTGATGATGAAAAACGCTTGGTTGAAAAAAAATATATAAACGAAGAACATATAGTAAGCTTTGCTGACGCATATCCTTTTTTAATAATTGGTCAGGCTTCTTTGGAAGATTTAAATTCCAGATTACAAAGACCGGTTCCGATGAATCGATTTAGAACAAATTTTGTATTTACCGGCGGGAATCCATACGAAGAAGATAATTGGAAAGATTTTAAGATTAGTGATACAAAATTTAAGGCCGTTAAACCTTGCGCAAGATGTGTTATTACAACCACCGATCAAGACACCGCAGAACCTAGTGTTGAGCCATTAAAAACTCTAAGTGATTATAGAAAAATTAACAATAAAGTTATGTTTGGGATGAATGTGGTTTGTAACAAACCGGGCCTTGTTTCTATTAATCAAAAAATTGAACTTTTTTAATACAACAACTCAAATCAAAATTTTAGGCAAAAATTAGGTTTATCATACAACAGAGATAAATACTATTCCTTAATTTTTTTCACCCTTCATCATCTATTTGTTGTAAGCCCTTCATTTAAAAACCATGTTATGTTTATAATTTAACTATTAATTGAATAGTAAGGAGAAACGATGAAAAAGTTAATGCTTGTTTTAGTAGTTCTCACAACCGTCATTCTATTCAACGCTATTCTGTATTCCCAACCTGTTCCAAAGCGCTTAACACAAATAAACGAGAATCAAATTTTTGAAAATCTTCTTATTGGAACAAACTCGTGTAATAAAGGATTGTGTGCATCATGCGTTTATATGATGGGTGAGTTGTGCTGCGAAAAATCCGTTATACCTCTTTTAAGCATATTACATAATGCTGCGTGTGAAGAGATTCGAATTCTTGCTGCACTTTCCCTTTGTAAAATTGGCGATGCTCGAGGTGTATTTGCTGTAAAACGATCTGCAATGTTTGATGAAAGCGAGCGAGTTAAGAGACTATGCGATTTGTTTTACAGAGCAACAATTGCAGGAAAGGTACCAACAAAATCGTTTTTAGAAAACGGATAATGGTCTTTAATAATTAGACTATTGCTCTTAACTTAACATCAACTAATTATTAATCTATTCAGATTCTTTTAATTGTTAATGAAGAGTTTAAATAAAGTGTATTTGGTGTTTTTGATTTTGTTTTTTTCAATGCTTTCTTTTGCACAGAGAACTAGCGAGTGGGAACGTCTTATCTCGCCGACTAACGAAACCCTTAGAAGGCTTTATTTTGTTGATGAAAAAAACGGCTGGGCTGTTAGTCTTGGCGGAAAAATAATTAACACGACAGACGCAGGCGAAACATGGCACATTCAAAACAGCAAAGTAACAACTCCCATTGTAGATATCTTTTTTATTAATCCAAATCATGGTTGGGCTTTAACTTATCCTTCAGAACCACCTTTTGGAACCTCAATTTTAATAACCACAAATGGTGGTGCAGATTGGATTAAAGATTCTGTTTTTTTTGAAAATGAAATTTTTTCTACAATAGTTTTTCTTGATGAGAATACCGGATTTGTTGGTGGAAATGGAATTAAAAAAACAATAGATGGCGGATTAACTTGGATAAGTTCATTTATTGAGCCTGGCGGTGTATCAACTTTACCTATCAATAAGTTTTCTTTTTACAGCAATACTTTTGGATATGCGTGTGGAGGCAGAGTTGATGTTGCTGGTGTTGTTTGGAGAACAACTGACGGTGGAAATAATTGGTCTTCAATTGGATTGAGTCCGGACCAAATTTATGATGTGTATGTTGTTGATTCACTTAATGCAATTTCTCTATCCGGGGATCCGGAATTGCTTTATCCAATCGCGGTTATAAAAACAACCGATGCGGGTATTGCTTGGGGTTTTAGAGAACTGCCTTTTTTCGGAATTTCATTTGCTACTGATTTTCTAGATGAAAACGAGGGGTGGTCTGCTTCTGGTTATAAATTTTTACACACCGGAGATGGTGGAAACAACTGGATTGAAGAGTTGACACCCAACAATACTATTATTTATGATCTTCAATTTGTTGATCAATATACTGGCTTTGCTTGCGGAGAAAGTGGGGCTTTGCTTAAATTTATATCTTTTAAAAAACCATCAACTGAGAAAGTAAAATTCGAGTGGATTTCTAACTATCCAAATCCTTTTACTGAAAAAACCTATATTGAATTTACTGTTTTGTCTCCTGATTTTGACATCCCAACAAAGGCAAAACTAAAACTTTACGATATCCTCGGTAACGAAATTGCAACCTTATATGAAGATGAATTTTGGTGGGGAAAATATGGATATGAATTTAATCCACACAAAGAAAATTTAAAGTTATCAAGCGGTGTTTATATTTTGTTTTTGATTTCAGGAGATACTTTTATAACTAAAAAAATTATTTATTTAAAATAAGGTTAAATTGAAAAACGAAATCACTTTTCCGCAATCAACAATAAAATTTTTAACTGCGCTTTCAAAAAACAACAGTAAAGATTGGTTTGAAAAAAATCGTGTGAGATATGATTTTGAATTACTCCTACCCGCAGTTCAATTTGTAATTGATCTTGGTGAAAAACTTTCTGAACTATCTCCAGACATTCATGCTATACCCAAAGTAGATAAATCAATATTTCGCCTTTACCGTGATGTAAGATTCAGTAAAAACAAAGCTCCATTTAAAACTAATATGGGTTTGTACTTCTGGGAAGGAAGCGGAAAAAAAATGGAGTGTTCTGGGTTATATTTTCATATCGAACCAAAATTGTTTTTTCTTGGTGCCGGAATGTATCAATTCACAAAAAATCAGTTAATTAAATATCGCGAGATTGTTTCTAATCCTGCAAAAGCCAAAGAACTTACTGATCTAGTAAAGAAACTTCTAAAGAATAAAAAATATCAGCTTGGCGGAAAAACATATAAAAAAACTCCGCACGGATTTGATCCGAATTACGTTTATAATGAATTGCTTTTACATAGCGGATTTTATGTTTATTACGAAAGCAAAGATTTTTCTGAATTAACAAAAAAAGGGCCTATTATTTTTTCTTACAAAACATTTAAGGAAATGTATTCTGTTCATAAATGGTTTGTAGAAAATATCGTTTAGCCTTGATTTTTTACTCAGATATCTTATCTTGCAATAAAATCTTACCATAAACGGATCTACTTTTTAGATTCACAAATCGGAAAGGAGATGACGTATGAATTACAATTCATTCATGCTTCACAACTTCAAGAACATTCTCCAACTGAAATCTCTTTCGTCACAAACTATTGAGGCGATTGAAATCGTTGGATCGGTGTTGCCCTTTAAAACAAACAACTATGTTGTAGATAACCTTATTGATTGGAAAAAAGCACCTGATGATCCTATGTTTAAACTTACTTTTCCACAAAAAGAAATGCTGCTTAATGATGATTATAATAAAATGAAATCTGTTATTGTCTCCGGTGCTGACAAACAACAAATAAAAGAAGCCGCAAATGAAATCAGGTTAAGGTTAAATCCTCATCCTGCTGGCCAGCTCGAACACAACGTACCAATGATAGAGGGGGAAAAACTTTATGGAATGCAACACAAGTATCGCGAAACTGTTTTGTTCTTTCCAAGTCAGGGTCAAACTTGTCATGCATATTGTACATTTTGTTTTAGGTGGCCTCAGTTTGTTGGAATGGAAGATTTAAAATTTGCCTCAAAAGAGGCAGAGCTTTTAGTTAAATATGTACAAGATAATCATGAAGTAACAGATGTTTTATTTACTGGCGGCGATCCATTAATAATGAAAACAAAACATCTTGAAACCTACATTCGTCCATTGTTAGAAGCTGAGATACCCAATCTCAGACATATAAGAATCGGAACAAAAGCGCTTGGTTACTGGCCCTATAGATTCTTAACAGATGATGATGCCCGTGATTTGCTTAATCTATTCGAAGACGTTAAACGCGCTGGTAAACATCTGGCATTAATGGCTCACTTCAATCATCCTGCTGAGCTTAGCACTGATGCAGTTGCAGAGGCAATTAAAAATGTTCTTAATTCTGGTGCTGTAATCAGAACCCAATCACCTGTACTTAAACACATAAATGATTCATGTGAAGTTTGGGCAGATATGCTGAAGAAGCAAGTTTCACTTGGCTGTATTCCATATTACATGTTTGTTGCAAGGAACACCGGGGCACAACATTATTTTTCAATTCCGCTTATCGAAGCATGGAAAATTTTCAGAGAAACCTATCAATCAGTAAGCGGTATTTGCAGGACTTTACGCGGACCAAGCATGTCTTGTTTACCAGGGAAAGTTCAGATACTTGGTGTTGCTGATGTTAAACATGAAAGGGTGATGACATTCAGAATGATTCAAGGAAGAAATCCTGATTGGGCTGCTCGTCCATTTTTTGCAAAGTATGATGAGGAAGCAATTTGGTACACAGATTTACAACCGGCGTTTGATGAAGAAAAATTTTTCTTTACTGATGAACTGAATGAAATTTTATCACACAATGTTATTGAAAGTGATTTTGAATAATCTTCTTCTCAATTAAGAGTATTTTTCTATTCGCGTCCATCGAAATATTCTTTGGGCGCTGAGTTAAATTATTAAAATATTTCCTCCGTTAATAAGTATATTTAACCGTCTAACAATCGATATAAAAACAATTCTTTTGTTTTAACTAATTTTGATTTATCGTTAATAAAACAACAATTCTAAATTATTAAAGAGAGAAGTATTATGAAAAACTTTTTCTTTTTCTCAATGTTATTTTTTGCAAGTGCTGCTCAGATTACAACAGCACAAGTAAATGCAAAAATGTTTCAATTTCCGGATGTTTCGCAAACACACATTTCTTTTACGTATGCTGGTGATGTTTGGATTGTTTCTAAAGATGGTGGTACCGCTAACAAACTTACGTCCGCAAAAGGAACTGAGTTGCTTGCAAGGTTTTCGCCCGATGGAAAACAAATTGCATTCAGCGGAAATTATAATGGAAACATTGATGTTTATGTTATGCCTTCTCTTGGCGGTTTGCCAAAAAGAATTACTCATCATGGAATGACTGATAGATTAATAGATTGGTATCCTGA
>CALLZX010000032.1 GCA_937858935.1 uncultured Ignavibacteriales bacterium
GAAATTACTTTCTCCATATTTTCAGACAAATCTTTTTTTATTTGATCAACATTTTCTACTTCCGGAATCTTAACACTGTTCTGTATAACTCTGAATAACCCATTAACATACTTTCCGGTAAAAGATAAGTCTTCAAATTCTTTAAGCTTCTTATTTGAATTACAGGCTTCAAGAATGAGCATAAGATCATCTTTTTTATTTAATGATTTTCCGGAGAATTTTTCAACATCATCAAGAAAATTTTGGGGGAGTTTGTTCATTTCTACTTTTTTATCCCTAATCCAATTCCATCACCAATTGGAATTATCATTGATTCCAGATTTTGCTGAAGAATAAATAATTTATTAAAGTCCTTTATATGTTGCGTTGATTTACTGTACTTAGAAGGAACACGATTTGCAGCAGCATATCCATGCCATAAAAGATTATCCACTACAATAATTCCCCCCTTTCTAAGAAGTATCATTGAGTAATCAAATAATCTTTTATAATCTTCTTTATCAGCATCAAGAAAAATAAAATCGTATTTTTTTTTAAGCTGCGGCATAACACTCAAAGCATCCCCTTGAATAAGTTTTATTTTTTTACTTATTCCTGATTTTTCAATATTCTCCAGTGCTATTTTAATATTATCAGCACTTTTTTCTATTGAATGAACTACAGAACCTTTATGCAAACATTTTGCAATTCTAATTGTTGTGTATGCTATTGCAGTTCCTATTTCCAAAACTCGTTCAGGCTTATTAATTAAGATTAGCTTTTCTATAAAATCTGCAGAATGCCAATCCAGAATTGGTACTTTATGTTCACTTGCATATTGTTCCATTTCAACTATAAGATGGTCTTCTTTTTTTCTAAAGGATTCTAAATATTTTTTTTGTGCCGGGAAAAATATTTGCGCCATTAAATTTACTCTTAAGATTATAAATCTATTATTTAAAAATGTTACTTTATAAGAACTAATTTTTTACCGTACTCTTTTCCACCAAGTTGAATCAAAGCATAATAAACTCCGCTAGCACAAAGATAACCACGATCTGCTATACCATCCCATTCAAATGGATAATAACCTGCCAATGAAGAAGTTGTGATTTTAAATTCTTTTACTTTTTGTCCGGATCCATCTATGATTGCTACACTTAGAATTTCATTTCCTTTTGTGTAATAAAGAAAACTAACATACTTATGATTTGACGGAATAAATGGATTGGGGAAAAAGTCACTTACATCACCGTAATTTGGTAATGATGGAGCATCAAGATTTAATGAAATTATATCAGTCCCGTAATTGAATTTAAATTTTCCGACTTGCGGTAGGGTATAATTATTATTCTGACTATCACTAAACATGATTGTAAACTCAACTAGTTCACCATTACTTTTTATAGGGAATGTATAAGTAAAGTCATAATCGCCGGACTTGGTCATTGGAATTGCTTCAAGTAAATCATCAGCAATTTGAAATACAATGTTCACAGAATTTGCATTTATATTTTTATCAAAAATAGTTTTATGAAGAATATACTGTCCATTAATATTTTCAAGATTGGGAAATTCAATTGCATTCTTTGCAGAGATGATTCCATATCCGATTTGATTATTTGGATTTGAAGAATTTGAAGCCGACTCAAGTATAATACTCCTCATCTGAGTATTCTTTAAATGCGGGTGCGCAGATAACAATAATGCTGCAACTCCGCTTGCAATTGGTGCTGCAGCAGAAGTTCCACTGGCAAATCTATAACCATTATTCGTTCCAGCTACCGCACCATAAGTGTTAACACCAAAAGCTACAACTTCAGGTTTTATTCTTCCATCGTAAGTTGGACCACGACTGCTGAAACCTGCAATATTACCAAGCTCATCCACTGCCCCAACTGAAATAATATTGTAACCATCTGCTGGTGCAATAATGTATTTCCAGGAATTATTTCCTTCATTACCTGCGGAGGTAAAAGTTGAAACGCCCCTCTGAAAAGCAAACTCAGTCGCTTTAGTTACAATTGTTGTCCTGCCATCCATATCTGAATATGTATAAGAATAGCCTGAATCAAAAATATTATAACCAAGCGAACTAGTCGTAATATCTACACCGAAAGATTCCATCCAGATTAATGCCGCTGCATAATTATCTTCTTCAATATGAGTTTCACTTCTAATATCTTCTGTTTTTGCGAGTATAAAAGATGAATTGAACGCTGGTCCGATTAATACGCTATCAACAAATCCTGCAAGAATTGAAAACACATAAGTTCCATGACTATCTTGAGTAGGAGCATCGCCGGTTTGATTTGCAGTCACTGAATCATCAAAAATGAAATCATATTCAGCAATAACACTTCTATCTTTTAAAGAATTATGCAATTTCCAATCAAACCCCGAATCGAGTATTCCAATTAAAACATTTTCTCCATTAATATTTTTTGAATGCACAATTGGGACATCAGATAAATTCATTTGTTTTAAAGACACACCATAACCGTAGCTTGTGTCTGCATTGCTTTCCAAAAGCAAATCTGGAGTAATTATGGAATCATTTTGGAAATAAAGCTTCTTAACTGGTTCAACAGAATTTACGAATGGAAGTGTTTTAACTATTTCAATTTGATCAGCAGTTAAGTTGGCAGATAATGAATTAAACCAACTTAGTTTACGGATTATTTGAACCCCTAAATTTTCTAATTCATAAATATAATTTTTATAGATTGGAAGATCATCGTAGGTAATAAAATCGTTTCCCAAATTTTTAATTCTGCGCTCAATTGCTTTTGGCGAAAGTTCCTCAACAGCTTGAATATAGGATTCACTATTTTTGTTTAACGAATTTGAATTTTCAATCCCCTTATCAGTAAAATAAATAAAGTACTTTTCCTGTGGAAAAACAAGCGGCGATAAAAACATTAAAAATATTAGTGTGTGTTTCATAGATCTTTTTCGTAAAACTACGAATTGGAAGAACAATATCAAGCTTAAAAATTTATCCGTTTACTTTTTTTAATCTATCGATTGCATCAATCGGCTGAATCTAATCGAACTGAAATAGTCAGAAATACCCGATGATTGAACTGGTATCTTCGACCAGTAAATCATAAATGCTTTGCCAATTATCCATTCTTCGGGGATGTATCCAAAGTAACGACTATCAATACTGTTTTTTCTGTTATCCCCTAAAACAAAGTAATAATCTTTTTCAAATACATATTCCCTTATTGCTTGATTGTTAAGATTTATAACTGTTCCCTCAACACTAATAACTTTTTTTCCGTAATCAGTATTTATTGCATTTTGCCACTGAAGAATGTTTTTAGGATTAAGTTCTACTTTCATTCCTTTTTTGGGGACTATAATCGGTCCATAATTTTCTAATGACCATTTATTGTTGTAGGGAAAAAGTTCTTTGTTAATATTCTCTATAGGTGTTTCATTAAGATTTATTTTGATATAAGAAGGTGTACGATATTTTTTATGATTGATGTATAAGGTCTGATCTTTGATTTCAATCGTATCGCCAGGCAGTCCAATAATTCGCTTTATCAAAATAGAATACTCTTCAGAATCCGGATCATAATAGTCTGCAGGAATCTCAAATGCTACAACATCATTAAACTCTGGTTTACCTGTTGAAATCAATTCAGTTCTAGATAATCTTTTGCCAAGAAAAGGAATTTGATGTGGAGTGGAAATTGAATAAGCTGATTTGTTAACAAGTAAAAAATCGCCTTCTAACAGGGTGTTTTTCATAGAGCCTGTTGGAATTTGAAAAGCATCCACGACAAATGCTTTCAAAATCAATGCAAGAAACAAAACCAAAACAAGAATCTTTAATAAACGTTTCATTTACTAAATTCTCTAGAATTCTATATTATTCATCTATTTGTAATACTGCTAAAAATGCTTCTTGCGGAATTTCAACATTGCCAACTTGTTTCATTCGCTTCTTACCTTCTTTTTGTTTTTCCAAAAGTTTTCTTTTTCTGGAAATATCTCCGCCGTAACACTTTGCAAGTACATTCTTACGTAAAGCTTTAACGACTGATTTTGAAATAACTTTAGTACCAATTGCAGCTTGAATATTAATTTCAAACATCTGGCGTGGTATTAAGTCTTTTAACTTTGAACTAACTTTTTTTCCCCATTCAAATGATTTACTTCTGTGTACAATCATCGATAGTGCATCCACAGGTTCGCCATTTAAAAGAATATCCAGCTTCACCAAATCTGATTCGCGATAACCAATGTACTCATAATCAAATGAAGCATACCCGCGAGTGGAAGATTTTAACTTGTCATAAAAATCAAAAATTATTTCAGCTAACGGAAATTCAAATTGTAAATCTGCTCGTGTAGGATCTAAATAAGTTGTATTGATGTATGTACCGCGTTTATCCATTGCGATTTTCATAATGTTGCCAACGTATTCACTTGGAGTAACAATTTGAGCTTTCATATAAGGTTCTTCAACTCTATCGATATTACCAACTGCAGGCATCTCTGCTGGATTATCAACCGTAATCTTTTCACCCTTTTTAGTGAAAACAATATATTCCACGTTTGGCAGCGTAGTAATTATCGATTGGCCGTGCTCTCTTAAAAGTCTTTCCTGCACAATTTCCATGTGCAGCAACCCGAGAAATCCACATCTAAAACCAAAACCTAAAGCAGCTGAAGTCTCAGGCTGATAAATTAAAGCAGAATCATTCAAACAAAACTTTTCTAATGCATCTCTTAAGTCTTCAAAATCATCAGAATCGGTTGGATACAAACCACTGTATACCATTGGCTTAACATCTTTATAACCGGGTAATGGAGCGTTTGCACCATTTCTGACATGTGTAATTGTATCACCAACTTTTGTATCACGAACATCTTTAATTCCAGCAATAAGATATCCAACATCACCAGCGGATAATTCATCGGATTTAATTTTTTTTAATCCAAGTGTACCGATTTCTTCAGCCAAAGATTCCTTGTGAACTTTAAAGAATCTAAGTTTATCATTTGTTTTTAAAGTGCCTTGAAAAATTCTAACATAAGCTATTGCACCACGATATGCATCAAAAACAGAATCAAAAATCAATGCTTGCAATGGTGCGTTTGGATCACCTTTGGGAGATGGAATTTTCTCAATCACAGTTTCTAGAAGATCTACAATTCCAATTTTAGATTTAGCACTAACTAAAATTATATCTTCTTTATTGCAGCCTATAAGATCTATAATCTGATGCGATACTTTATCAATTTCGGCACTTGGTAAATCAATTTTATTAATCACTGGAATAATCTCTAAACCAGCATCCGTCGCGAGATAGAGATTACTAATAGTTTGAGCTTCAACTCCTTGAGCAGCATCAACTACAAGAATTGCTCCTTCACAAGCCGCGAGTGAACGTGATACTTCATAAGTAAAATCAACGTGCCCCGGAGTATCGATTAAATTGAGTACATATTCTTGTTTATCTTTTGCACGATAGTGCATTTGAATCGCGTGAGATTTTATAGTTATACCCCGTTCACGCTCAAGTTCAAGATCATCTAAAATCTGATCTTTAGCCTCGCGTGCTGATACAACTCCAGTGGTTTCTAATAGACAATCCGCAATAGTTGATTTACCGTGATCAATGTGTGCAATTATGCAAAAATTTCTAATGTTATTCATATTCTCTTAATAATTTGTGTGCAAATATAGTCAGGTAGTAAGTATTAAAAAAGATTAGTCTTGTGATGGAAAAACATTGATCAATTGACTCGATTACCCTTGTTAATCAAATCAAACACAACTCCCTCACGTAGTGCATACTCTGATAAAACCATTTTTTTGATATTAAAAAGTTCGAAAGCCTTCTTTAGGATTATAAATCCAGCTGGAATAATATCTGCACGTTTAGCCTCAATTCCCGGCACACTCATTCTTTCAGAGGGATTTTTTAAGCTCATTACAAAAGAATATATGTCATCAAACTCTGATTTATCAAATGTATATCCATTTAACCTTGGCTTGATCTCATCTTTATTCTGAAATTGCTTTATCAAACATATTGTATCTACAGTACCCGATGAACCGACTGCAAAATCCAGATTGAGATTTGTATGGATTTTGTCATTCAATTGAATTTGCTGTTCAACATATTCAGTGCAATCTTTAATTAAGGATTCAGTAATAACAAAATGAGGAAAGAATTTTTTCGATAATCTAACAGCTCCTACTTTTACACTTTCTGCAAAAACCGGGGAACCATTTACACCATATATAAATTCAGTACTTCCACCGCCAATATCAATTCCCAAAACAGATTTATCATTTATAGGTAATGCATTCTTCATACCAAGATAAATCAGATTTGCTTCTTCAGTTCCCTCAATAGTTTCAACTTTAATTCCTGTTTCCTTAAAAACTGCTTCGATAAACTCAGTTTTATTATTTGCTTCTCTAACAGCACTGGTGGAAACAGCTCTGATATTTGCTTTATGATATTTAGCGAGAGTTGAAAAATTTTTTAAGACTGAAATTGCTTTTGCTTTTTCATTATCCGAAATAAAACTTAAATCTTCTCCAAACTCTGAGCCTAATCTTAAGAATTCTCGTTGTCTGTCTAAAAGTTTTAATTCGCCGTCTTCATTAACTTCTGCAATAATAAGATGAAATGAATTAGTTCCGATATCAATAGCTGCAATTCTTTTTTTTCCAGGTAAGATCATTTGTTTTCAAGAAGTACTTTACAAACATCAAAAACTTCTTCAACTTTTATATCATCAATTAAATCTGATTTACGTAAAAATATTTTGTTCTTACCGCAAGGAGCCCAATTAAATGGGTTAGTCGGTCCGAATAATGAAACCTGAGAAGTTAAAGTTGTCCCTGCAACGTGCATTATTCCGGTGTCGTTTGTAATAAAAAGATCTGAGTTTGAAATCAAAGCTGCAACTTGAGGAATTTGCTTATTCAAATATTTATGCAGCTTCACTTTGATATTAGATATTACATAATTTAATTCTTCACTATCAGAGTCCGAACCCGTTAAATAGAATACACAATTATAATTATTATGCAATTTTTGTATTAATTCAATATACTTACTTAATGACCATCTGTTCGCGGGTTTACCTGCACCAACATGCAATCCGATTACGATGGCAGCTGGATCTTTCTGAATTTCAGAAATAAATTTTTTTGCTTCAATATTATCGAATTCATCAAAAGATATTTCAGAACTCAAATCTTTTGTATCAATTCCAAATGGTTTTACAATTTCAAGGATATGTTCGGATACATTTGAATCAGGATACTTGCGCCAATCGATATCAACACGGCGATCAAAGAAGTAGGCGCTATCACTTGGTTTTCCATCTAAAGATTTCGGACCAATCCTTGTATTACTTTTGGATATCCTTGCAATAAAATTACTTGTAAATGATATGGAAACAGTCACCGGAACAATAACCAGATCATAGCCCGCTCTTAGCTTTTTAAAAAATCTAATAAGTTCAATTGGATTGTACATTTTAGATTTATCAAAAACTATCAATTCATCAATAAGTTTATTTTTAATAACACCATAATAATTATCTATACTGGATAAAAGAGTTAGATGAGATTTCGGATACTTTCCTTTAACTGCCCTGAAAAGTGAAACTCCCGCAAGCATATCACCAAGCTGGTTATGCTGACGAATGATCAGAATTTTATTTACTTCCCCAAGATTTTTATCAACATTCTCGGTAATAGCAAATATTTTTTTTAGGATAAAATTTAGAATATTAGATGGGAATGATTTACCTGACATTTTACATCAGTTCTTTTTTTCATCTTCAGGTTTTATCTCGATGTATTTTGCATCCTCAACATCTTCAAACTTAGATTTTTTCTTTTGGGATTGGTTATTTATGGTAGATTCGTTTTTACTCTTAAAAAATGTTGAAAGAAATGCTCTCACTATACGAAAGAGAATCAAAAATATTACAAAGTATAGAATAAATCTTAATATACTCATTAACCTATACTTCTCGCTTCCGGTTTAAAATATTCTGTTACACCACGATCTTCTCTAAAAATCTGTCGAAATAATTCGTCAAAGTCTTCGTCGTTATTTACAAAATCTATATCTGTTGAATTAACGATTAGAAGTGGAGTCGAATTATATCTAAAGAAAAAATGGTTGTAAGCATCACTTAACTCCTCAATATAACTTCTTGTGAGATTTCTCTCAATGGATCTACCGCGCTTTTTAATATTAAACATCAAACGATCGAGACTGGACTGAAGGTAAATTACTAAATCAGGTTTTCTTAAGTTTCTTGAAAGCAGTGGAAAAACATTCTCATATAATTTTAATTCTTCAGCTGAAAGATTTAGATATGCAAAAATCTTATCTTTATCGAAAATATAATCGCATACGATAAAATTTGTAAAAAGATCATCCTGATTCAGTTCTTCCTGCTGCTTAAACCTGTTTATAAGAAAAAACATCTGAGTTTGAAATGCAAATCTTTTTCTGTCATTGTAGAAATTTTCAAGAAACGGATTTGCCTCAAACTGTTCCAGTATAAGTTTTGATTCTAATCTGGACTTTAACTTTTTTGCTAAAGCTGTTTTCCCTGCTCCAATTACACCTTCAACGGCAATAAACTTTATTTCGTCATTTGATGCCAAGTTAATTTTCTTCCGTAAATAATGGTTCTGATAATTTATTAACAATATTTTTTGTTTTTAGATCTAAAACAAAATCAACAATTTTTTTATTAAAAACCGGATGAATCAGTTCTGGTTCAATTTCAATCAACGGAACGAGTACAAAATCCCTATAAATTATACCTTTATGCGGTAAAGTAATAATTTCATCTGAAAAAATTAAATCGTTAAAGAGCAAAACATCCAGATCAATCTCTCGTGGACCCCATTTTTCACGAATTATTCTGCCAAGTCTTTGTTCAATTTTTTTTAACTCAATAAATAATTCTTGCGGATTCAGCTTCGTTGATATTTTAATTACTGCATTAAAAAAATTATCCTGTTCAATATCTCCAAATGGCAAGGTTTCATATACAGATGAAATTTTTTCAATATTACAATCAGCAATCTCTTCTATTAAATCAATTGCCGATTTAATATTAGTTATCTTGTTTCCTTCATTTGATCCGATACCAATATATGCGATATTTAAATAAACATCCTTCAAAACTTATAAATCTTTTCTTTCTTTAACCACTTCAACCTCAACACAATCAACCACACCGCCTAAAGGAGGATTATTTTTTCTTACTCTTACCGCAATTTTTTCAATAGAAGAAAAATTAATTAAAAGCTCATCTGCAATCTTTGTAGCGACAGATTCAATCAGATAATTTTTTTGCTCCAAAGCAAGTCGATATAGAACTTTATAAACCTTATGGTAATCTATTGTTTCATGCAATGAATCTTTCTTTGCAGCTTCAGCAAAGTTCGTATACATATCTACATCAGCTTCAAATTTACCGCCGACACTTTGCTCTTCACTCATTACTCCATGATAACCATAAAATGTTGCGCGTTTAATTCTTATAATATTTTGCATGCTTCAGACCTTTTTTCATCTTCCCAAATTTAAGTATTAAATAATTAATCACACCGATTTTACAGATACTGTTTTCTGCTTAAATACTGATTCAAGATTTGCAAACAATAATCCTACAAGTACAAGAGAACTGCCAATTAAATGTTGTGTTGTAAGTGTTTCTTTGTAAAATATCCAGCCAAGCAAGAGGGCAACAATGGGAGTTATAAATGCAATAAGTGAAAGTAATACAACATTTATTTTTTTCATCAACCAATAAAATGAAGTAAAAGTAACTACGCTTCCAAAGAAAGCTAAGTATAGCACTGAAATAATTGCAGTGTTATCTATTTTTATATCTGATAAATCTTCAAACATAAAACCAATGAGCAAACCGGCAATACCAGCAATAAACATTGGGATTAAATTCATAGACAATGGGTTTAAATGTTTCCCGGATTTCTTTATCGTTACAGCCATCCAGGCTTGAATTACACCACTCAACGCAACTGCAACCATACCCATAAATAGAGTTGATAAATCTGTAGTGAAGGAGTCAGAAAAGATTACAACTATTCCAATAAATCCAAGACTCATTCCTAGTATCTTTATTTTTCCAATTGATTCACTCGGAATTCTGAAAAAAGAAAATATTGCAACAAAAAATGGATAAACTCCGAATAAAACTGAGGCTAATCCAGAAGGTACAAATTGCTCCGCCCAATAAACCAAGCCAAAAGGAATTACAAACGATAGTATTCCCATTAATATATAGAGCCTGATAGATTCTTTATCCAGCTGTAAGGAAACACCTCTAACTTTCATTAATATTAGAATAAAAAAAGAGGCGGTTACGAATCTTGCGCCACTAGAAATAAATGGAGTTAGTGATTCTAAACTTGCACGTATCACCATCCAGGTGGAACCCCAAAGAAGGCAAAGTAATATGTATGCAAATAATATTTTAAATGTTGTCGATTTCATTTTATTCTTTTATCGCAATAACTCCAAGTGATCTTCCTGATGAATT
Organism: uncultured Ignavibacteriales bacterium; assembly: GCA_937858935.1. GTDB lineage: Bacteria > Bacteroidota > Ignavibacteria > Ignavibacteriales > Ignavibacteriaceae > IGN3. The sequence continues at coordinate 10,558 of CALLZX010000032.1, forward strand.
TCCATCTCTACGATATGAATGAAGCAAAGTACTAAACTCATAAGAGCACAACTTAGATTTTTGGATTTGATTTTGAGGAACCCCAAAATCAAGTAATATTTGATAATTAATCCCGCTTACATCTAATAAGTATTTATCACCCTTTGGCTTAACAAAAGTCTGATCAAACTTCTCAGCAACTTCTTTTCCAACTTCATAGTTAATTTGGGAAATTGATGGACCAATATATACTATCATATTTCCTGGTTTTGAAGAGAATTCTTTTTGAAGTTTTATTAAGGTTTTTAATAAAATGGTATTCTCAGTTCCCTGCCATCCAGAATGAACTGCAGAAATAACCCTGTTTTTTTTATCATAAATAAAAAATTATCTTTTGGAGTACAATCAGCCACAGCTATTGCCAAACCAAGATTCTTTTTACTTGTTATGAGAGCGTCACTAGCACCATTGTCCCCGCCGCATTCAATTGATTGAACAATATCTGAATGAATTTGTCTTTGATAACCAACAGTCTCTATTGTTAATCCGATTGCTTCAAAAAATTCTTTTCTGTTTTTATCAACCAGATTTTTCTCGTCCCCAACCGAATAGGAGAGATTAAAATAATATAGAGATTTGGAGTCTGAGGATATTTTTGTACTGAACCCAAACAGGATTTCGGGGTAATTATTAAATATGTAAGGTTTAAGTATGTACATTTTTTGAAGACAAATTTACATAAAGTTTAGTTATCATTTGGGGGTGAATTGAAAATGCAAATTGAGACTATTTATGCTTAGTGCTATATTGCTTCAGTAAAAAAAATAATTAGGAAAAACATTGAGAATTTTAGTTTCAAATGATGATGGAATTGATTCTGCAGGAATTTATTCTTTAGTCGAAGCGTTAAAAGAAATTGCTGAAGTAACAGTTGTTGCACCACATAAAGAACAGAGCGCAGTTGGGCATGCTATAACCATGCAGACACCTCTTAGAGTTTTTGAGTATCAAAAAAATGGTAAATTTTTTGGATATGCAATTGATGGCACACCAGCTGATTGCGTTAAAATCGGTATGCGTAATCTAATGCCCAGTCCTCCCGATTTAGTTGTATCAGGAATAAATCACGGTTCAAATACAGCAATCAACATTATTTATTCAGGAACTGTCTCTGCAGCGAGAGAAGCAGCAATTATGGATGTTCCTTCAATTGCTATTTCAGTTGCTAGTCATCAGGTTTTAGATTTTTCATTCGCTTCCAATGTTGCTAAGCTTCTTTCACAGGAAGTTTATAAGCGAGGCCTGCCAATAGGAACAATGTTAAATGTCAACGTTCCAAATTTGCCTGAAGACAAAATAGTCGGAATGGTTGTTACAAAACAAGGAAAATCTAAGTGGGATGATATATATGAAATGCGTATTGATCCTTACGGAAGAAATTATTATTGGCTTACAGGAAATTTAATGGATGTTGATCAATCAATAGATCTTGACCAGGCGGCTATAAAAAATAATTATGTTTCGGTTTCGCCAATTCATTTTGATCTTTCAGATTATCAGACCTATGATAAAATGAAAGAATGGAAAATTGAGAATCTGCTTAATGGTAAAAGAGATTGAGATTTTTCAGATAGATGCTTTTACTTCGGAAGTTTTTCGGGGGAATCCCGCTGGAGTAACATTTTGCAACAATCTTACAGAAGCAGAAAAGCAGTTAATTGCAAAAGAAATGAATCTTTCAGAAACTGCTTTTATAAGTGAATCACAAATAGCTGATTATAAACTGCAATGGTTCACTCCAACTAAAGAAGTAAATTTATGTGGGCATGCAACTATCGCCTCACTTCATTATCTTTTTGAAAAAGGAATTGTATCAGATAACCAAATCATTGATTTTGAAACCCTTTCTGGAATAATTAGTTGTGCCAGTAAAAGTGGAAAGTTCTTTATGCAAATTCTTAGTCCGCTATTAAATGAGTTTGAGGGTTGCAAGGAAGAAATAATAGAAGCTCTTGGTATAGAAAGAGTTGATGTTTCCGATTTACCTTTTATTCTGATTGATAACGGTTATCTTTTCATCTGCATTAATACATTACAAGCTCTTTGGAAAATCAAACCAGATTTTAAAAGACTTTATGAATTAAGTGCCATCAAAAAAGAGTTTTTTGATATTGCTGTTTTTACTACTGAAACTGTTGATAATGATGCATCTGCACATGTGAGATTTTTTGCACCGTATCATGGTATTGATGAAGATCCGGTCACAGGTTCTGCTTGCGGACCTTTGCTGCTAGTCTTGATTAAGTTAGGATTGATTAATAATTATTTGGATGATTCATTCATTAAAATTGAACAAGGTGATATGCTCAATCGAAAAGGAAGAGTTGAAGTTAAATTCAAGAGTACTAAAAACGAATTGATAATAGCAGGTAATGCAATTACAGTGTTAAAAGGAAAGTTAAATTTTTAATGTTTGGATTTGAAAAGATAGACTTAAGTTTTTCATTTAGTGCGATTTTCTTTTTTATAGGTCTGATATTATTAGCGGCTTATTCTGTCTATGCTTATAGATTTACCCTTCCTCCGGTTTCAAAAACTAAAAGATTTACACTTACATTACTCAGATCAATTGCTCTGATTACTCTATTATTTATTTTTTTTGAACCTGTTTTAACATTGACAAAGAAAAAGATTTTAACACCAACAAACCTTTTCTTTTTTGATAACAGTAAATCGATAACAATTGAAGATGGCACAAATCGGATACAAACATTAAAGAGATTGTTTGAACAAACTAAGTCAAATTCTATAAATGGGAAAAAAGAATTTCTTTCATTTGGCTCGTCAATTAATTTGATTGATGAGGATAGTCTTACTATGATTAATTTTTCTGAATCGGTAACTGATTTTGCAGAGATTTTTTCAAATATTAAACAGACAGAGAACAATATTGCCTCAATAACAATCATTTCTGATGGCGTTATCACCGAAGGCTCTACTCCTATATACAGAGCTGAAAAACTTGGGATTCCAGTTTTTACTGTAGGAATTGGTGATAGCACTAAAAAGAATGATGTTGAAATTAAAAATGTGATTAATAATGAATTCATTTATGCTGAAACCCCAACAACTATTTTAGCAACAATATTAAACAAAGGATTTTCAGGAAAAACTTCTCAAATATCTCTTTATGAAAATTCACAATTGATTGAACAAAAAAGTCTAATTTTAGATGAAAGTGGTGTAAACTCAATTTCATTTGATTACACACCAAAACAAAGTGGTGAAAAAAAACTTACTTTAAGGGTTAGTAATCAGGATGGTGAATCGATTTTCTTAAATAATCAAAAGGGTTTTTATATAAATGTTTTAAGTAATAAGATTAATGTTTTACTTCTTGCCGGCAATCCTTCTGCGGATTTAACATTTATAAAAAACTCTCTTTCAATGGATCAAAATCTAAAAGTTAATACACTAACTCAAATCTCCGCTGGTACTTTTCTTGAACAGAATCCACAGGCAAAACTTGATAG
>CALLZX010000033.1 GCA_937858935.1 uncultured Ignavibacteriales bacterium
CTGCCTGAAAAATTTATTTGTGAAGATGAAGATTATCCAAAACAAATTACTGCAAGAATGATTTTATCACACACAAGCGGAATGCCTAATTGGCGAAAGGGAAGTGAGGAGAATGAAAGTCCGCTTCCAATTTATTTTAAGCCGGGTGCAAAATTTCAATACTCGGGTGAAGGAATTTATTATTTGCAAAGAGTAGTTGAGCGTATTACAAATGAATCCTTAGAATCTTTTGCAAAACGTATGTTGTTTGATAAACTCGGATTAGAATTTACAAGTTTCGTTTGGACTGAAAAATATGATAGACAAATTGCAACTGGACACAACGCTGATGGAAATTGTAATGACCGAAAAAAATATCTTCACGGCAATGCAGCTTACACACTTTACACAACGTCTAATGAATATGCAAAGTTAATAATTGAAATTTTGAATCCGGGAAATCAGAATGATTACTCACTTTCTAACGCAATGATAAATGAAATGTTAACACATCAAGTTCGTGTTGATTCTCGTGAAGTTATTGATAAACCGGGTAGAAATTTAGGATTGCAGGGATTCAGAGGATTAGGCTGGGCGATTGATTCAACAATTACCGGCGATGTTGTTTATCACAGCGGAGCTAATCAAACCGGGTTTAGATGTTATTCTCAATTCAGTCCAAAGGATGAATCTGGAATTGTGATAATGACCAATGGAGAAAATGGAGGTGAACTCTGGCAAAGACTAATTAAAGTTATTGGTGATTTGTAAAATTAAAAACAGATGTCATCCTGAGCTTGTCGAAGGATGATAGTTAGCTCATTTTTTTAATTCACATTTCGACAAGCTCAATGTGACAATTATTCCTAATAGGATCAAAATGAAAATCGAAAAGATTGAACTCCGCCACATTAAAATGGAATTAGTTTCTCCATTCACAACTTCAATGGGAACTGAATACGATGAAGAACATATCATCGTTCGAGTTGATGGTGAAGGTTTTACAGGCTGGGGCGAAAGTGTTGCAGAAGGCACTCCATTTTACTCCTACGAAACTGTAACAACAGCCTGGCACATCTTACAGGATTTTTTAATCCCATCAATTCTTGGTAAAGATATTTCCAGTATTGATGAAGCCATAGCATCTTATGAAAAAGTGCGTGGACATATGATGGCAAAAGCCGGACTTGAAGCTGCGTTGTGGGATTTGTTTGCTAAATCAAAAAATATTTCTCTTTCAAAAATGATGGGCGGAACAAGAAACAAAATTGATGTTGGAGTAAGTATTGGTATCCAATCTTCTGTACCGGACTTGATAAAGAAAATTCAAGGTTATCTAGCTGAAGGTTATAAAAGAATAAAGATTAAAATTGCTCCTGGAAATGATATACAATTTGTAAAAGCAGTAAGAAAAGAATTTCCAGATATTCTTTTTCAGGTTGATGCAAACTCTGCTTATGAATTAAAGCATATAGATTTGTTTAAGCAGATGGATGATTTAAATTTGTTATTGATTGAACAGCCGCTTGGATATGAAGATATTTATGATCATTCAAAACTTCAGAAAGATCTTAAAACCCCTATTTGCCTTGATGAAAGTATTCACTCGCTTGATGATACCCGTGCTGCAATTGAGCTTGATAGTTGCAGAGTAATAAATATAAAACCCGGTCGTGTTGGCGGATTTACAGAATCAAAACTTATACACGATTATTGTGCATTCAAAAATATTCCCGTTTGGTGCGGTGGAATGCTTGAAAGCGGAATTGGAAGAGCCGGAAATGTTGCTCTCGCTTCATTGCCGAACTTTACTTTGCCTGGAGATATTTCTGCAAGCAAACGTTATTACAAAGAAGATATTGTTGAACCCGAATTTCTTGTCAATAAAGATGGAACAATGGATGTTCCAGCCAAATCAGGAATTGGTGTTGAGGTGAATATGAAAATGCTTGAGAAGGTTACAGTTAGGAAGTCAGAATATTAATTGTAAAATTTAAAATGTAATTATTAATATTATTTTAAAGGGCGAGGAGAGTGAAATATTTAACAACTCTAATTTTTATTTTCATATTTCATTTAGTCGGTTTATCACAAGGTCAGTTCTATCAAAAAGGACAGAGTGGAATTGGATTTGGTGCCGGGGCCAATTTTCCAGAAAACGCAATGGATTATTTAGGCTCAGTTTCATATACTTTTGGTGGTAGGACTACGATCTTGGGATTAATTGTTACGACTCGATCAACAGAAGATGATTTATCTTCCATTAATATTGGTGCAAACGTAATTTTTTATCCCTACAAGTATTCTCAATCGAAGCCAATAACAATGGAATTAGCGATTGGTTATATGCACAGTAATTATTCAGATGAAGTGCTCAATGAATTCGATCTAAAATTAACTGGAGGGGCACTCAAATTAGAAGGAGGTTTTTATTATCATATTTTTATTAACGAACTGAATCAACTGATTCCTTGGATTAAATATGAATACAATTATACGAAAGCAGAACTTTCTGACGGGTATGGTAACTATGCTGATGATGATATCACTCTTGGCTTTTTGAAGTTGGGAGTTGATTTTTCATTTAGCACATCTGACAAATTAGATATTCTTGTTGGGCCCAAGATTACAATAGGTGTGAAGGGAGAAGGAAATGATAATGTGACTTTTGGAATTCAAGCACAATTTGTTACACATCAATTTTAAAACTTTGAATTATTATTCTCCAACTCCTCATTAAGATTATTTACAAACAACTCCACTTGCTGCTCATTGCCTAGTAAATCCTGCAAAGTAATTTTACTTAATAAGCTATCAAGAGTTGATTGTACAGTTTTCCATAAAGAACGAATCGAACAATCAATTGAGTGTGTGCAAATATTTTCTACTCCAGCGTGCAAATCACAAAAAGTAGATTCATAAAGTTTACCGCCAAGAGCAGTTAGAACATCTCCAACAAGAATTTCATTTGCAGAACGAGCAAGTTTATATCCGCCAGATTGCCCGCGCGAACTTTCAATAAATCCAGCAAGACGTAATGCCCGTAAAATCTTTCCAACATTCGCTTCAGAAAGTTTTTCCTGCTCACTCAGTTCGGGAATAGTCATTCCTTTAT
>CALLZX010000034.1 GCA_937858935.1 uncultured Ignavibacteriales bacterium
GAAAGATTTATTACAGAATTTATTGATGTTTTATTTATCGTAAATGGAATTATTATTATTGCCATCATTATAAAAAGATAGAGTATTGTCATCACCGGTGAATAGTTTAGAGATATTTTTTTATTTACCATTGAATATATTCCCCAAGTAAATGAGCTAGAGAGAATAAGTATATCCCCTTTGTTCTTTATCAAATCAATGTTAGCTGGATTGCCCTTTCCAACAAGCAGCAACAATCCAAATGTTGCGATAATAATTCCAGTTATTTTTAACACGTTTAATTTTTCTTTAAAGAAAATCAAACCTAATAAAGCCATAAAAATTGGTGCGGTTCCAATTATCCATCCAGTATTTGATGCTGTTGTAAATTTCATCCCGGTTACTTGAATCCATAAATGGAAAACAGCAATAATTGCAAGAAGAAAAATGTAGCTATGACTTTTAAGATTGATTGAAAACTTTCTCTTTTGAATTAATGCAATTATCAATAGCAAAGTAATAGCTAGAATTAATCTAAGCGAGATAATTGTTTCTGGAGTTAATTCATCCAGTAAAAATTTAGTGGCAATAAAAGAAGCTCCCCAGAAAATAATAGCAAGCAACGGCAGCCAGAGTATGTAGGGTTTAGTTTTGATAGGTAATCTGTGCTTAGTTAATGTTCACCCTTCGACTTCGCTCAGAGTAACTTTGGAAATATAGTTAAAGTACGAACAGAAAATATTTTCGCTAAATAAATAATATTAATTTGATTTCTCAGTTTTCTTTGCGGAAGAATAATTCATTAAATCATATTGAATTTCTTTGCTTGGCATATCCATCTTTACAACTTCTACTCCCGCTTGTGAATAAAATTGTGTTGCAAGTGTATCATGAAAATCTGAAAAGACAACAACGCGTTTTATTCCTGCTGCAATAAGTGCTTTTGCACAGGTTGTGCAAGACATATTTGTAATGTATGCAGTCGATCCTACAATGTTAACACCGTGTTTGGTCGCCTGAACAAGCGCATTGATTTCTGCATGATTAGTTCTTACACAATGATTATCTACTATTAAACAGCCCTCATCTTCACAATGAGGCTGACCAGGAAGTGAGCCATTGTATCCGGTTGCAAGAACAAATCGATCTTTTACAAGCACACAGCCGCAATGCATACGCGGACAAGTTGCGCGCTCCGAAGCAAGCATAGCAAGTTTTAAAAAATATTCATCCCAGCTTGGTCTTTTGATTTCTGCCATTAATATTATCCCAAAATGTAGTTACAAATTAATATGAAATTTTATTGTTGTACGCGACAAATATAGATAGGTAACAGAAGAAATTAAAAAATTAGTTAAACTATTTTACTTTATAAGACCATCTTTCCTTGCTACGGCTTTTTTTGGCCGCTCTTTGATGACGATGACTTTTGTAGAATTTATTACCACCGCAAAATGTACACTTAGCAGGTTCCTGATTAGAATTGTTTAGTAATTCTGCTTTACAGTCTTGGCAAAGGTATATAATTTTTTGTGGCATTTGATATCTCCAGTTTTTTAAGTTCGGTTTTAATTTTATTCTTTAGGTTTCTTTTTTCAGAAAGATAGCTAATCATTTTACCGCGATTAAAAATTATAGAATAAAGATTTGCACCAAGCAATTTAGCTTCTTCCATTTTGGAGTTATATGTTAATACATTAGAAAGATCACTTGCAAAAAAATCATGCTTTGCTGCACAATCGCCAACAGCATAAATGTTTTTATCCGATGTCCTGAAATATTCATCAACTAATATTCCCCTGTCGCGATCGTAAATTATCCCAAGCTTTTCAGCCAGATCAACATTCGGTCTTGAGCCGCAACAGATCATTAGGAAATCACAATCAATCACTTCATCGGAGCTAAGCTTTACACCTGTTACGGCATCAATACCGAGAACACTTTTTATTTTTGCATCTAAAATTACACTTCCGCCAAGATTTTCAATCACTTCTTTTACTTTGTTGCTTATATCAGCATCAAAAGACGACGGCATTAAGCGTTTTGATTTTTCGATAATTGTAATTTTCTTACCAGCTCGTAATAATTCATCACACAACTCAACACCTATATAACCACCGCCATAAATAACAATACTTTCTGCCTCTAGAGCCTCGTTTTTCATTTTGCGTATCTGTTCAGGGTCCTTATTAATAAGAATTACACCGTCTCTTTGAATCCCATCAATCGGCGGCTCAATTGCGCGAGATCCTGTTGCAAGAACAAGTTTTTCATATTCAATTTTGCCTCCACCAGTTAATTGAAGCACATTATGATTTCGGCTTGAGATATCATCATAAAAAATATTTAACATATTGCTAAAACGGCCCGATATTGAAGTAAGTATTTCCTCAACAATAGAGTTCTGCTTATCGGTTTTGATAATTGCAATGCTTTTGTCACCATATGTGTGTCTTGCAGATAGAGTACAAACAAGTGCCGGCTCTCCATTTCCTGCAATTACGATTTGATATTTTTCCATCGTCATCTCTGATTATACTTTTAACATATTTTCTTAGCGTGGTACAGAAACCGGATTGAACTACTGAGTTGTATACTAGATAGTAGGAAGAGAGAAATCAAATTTTAAAATCTAAAACCGCTTCCCGGTTTCATCATTTTTATATTTGCCCGAAATCTCAATAAAGATAGAGATTATTTCTGTTCTGATAATAAAATAATCTTTTTTAGATAAATAGCAAGGAGAATATAAAGCCTTTTTTTGAACTATTTGAAATTCGATTAAAACCACTTTTTCTTTTTGAAGAAAACAGCCATTCCAATTACAACAAACAACGTAATAATCCAAAAACCCCACGGATACATCCAATCATAACCAAGCTCGGGAAAGTGACGGAAATTCATTCCATAAACTCCTGCTAGAAAGGTAAGTGGAATAAATAAAGTGGAAATGACAGTTAACACTTTCATTACTTCATTTAATTTATTGCTCGTGCTGGAAAGATATGTGTCAAGCATTCCAACAACCATTTCACGGTAAGATTCAATAGTATCAATAACCTGTATAGTGTGATCATAGACATCGCGAAGGTAAACTCTCGTTTTCTCTTCGATAAACTCATTTTCATTTCTTTGCATTGCAGAAATCACCTCTCGCAATGGCCATATAGCACGACGCAATAAAATCATTTCTCTTCTTAATAAATGAATTGTTTGAAGGTCGTTTTTATTTGGTTCAATTACAAGATTATCTTCAAGTCCTTCTACATCCTCTCCAATTTTTTCAAGTATGTGAAAATAGCTATCAACAATAGAATCGATTAGTGCATAAGCAAGATAATCGGTGCCATTTTCTCTTAACCTTGCTGCTGATTTTCTAATTCTTTCCCTAACTGGATTAAACACATCACCGGCATCTTCGAGAAAAGTAATTACAAAATTTTTTGTAAGGATTAAACTTACCTGTTCATTCTTTAATGATTTATCTTTTTCATCTAAATAAAACATTCTCAGAACAATGTAAAGATAATTCGGATACTCGTCTAACTTTGGTCTTTGATTAGTATTAAGTATGTCTTCTAATGTTAATGGATGAATGTCAAAATGCTTTCCAATTTTTTCCAGAATTTCAACTTCGTGAACACCATCAATATTTATCCAGCTTGTTGTTTCTGTTTGCTTGTAGGCAAGCAGTTCATCCATACTTAAAACAGTCTTCTCAATAAAATGATCAGCTTTATAATCAAACAATGTAATTGTAATTGGCTGTTTTTCTTTATCTCCAACATAAACTAGTGAGCCTGGATCAAGTCCGATTTTTTTTGGCTTATTTTTTATAAGTCGAGTAACTTTTCTTAACTGTTTTTTTGTTTGATGTTTTATCTTTTTACCAGTGTTATCAAGCACATTTGCCTCAAGTGTTTTTAAGAACTAATTTCTTAAGAGTTTCAATCCACATCGGATGATCATTTAAACTTTCCACCAGCTGAACTTTTTCTCCGCCTTTTTCTTTAAATAGTTTTTGGTACTCAATTCCAATTTCAACTGTGGTTTCAAGACAATCAGCTACAAATGCTGGACTAAATACCAATAATTTTTTTGCACCTTTCTTTGCCCATTCTTCAACTACTTTGTCAGAAAAAGGTTCAAGCCAATCTTTATCTAATCTTGATTGAAAACAAACAGTATATCTTTCTTTGGGTAGATTTAATTTTTGTGCAAGCATTCTTGTTGTTGCGTAACAAGTTGCTTTGTAACAGTATTTGTTGTCTTCGTTTATTTCATCCTCACATTTGTGATCTTTGCAAGGTTTTCCGTCGGAATAAACTTTATCAACTTGTCTTTCAGGCAATCCATGATAACTAAAAAGAATGTGATCATAGTCAGCAAGATTATATTTTTTTGATTGCTCAATCACACAATTCAAATAATTTTCATCATCATAAAACTGTGAGATGATTTTTATTTCCGGAATCACCCACCATTTGCTTATTAACTTCATTGCTTTTTCAATTGCAGATCCTGTGCTTGCAGAAGCATATTGCGGAAACAATGGAAGAATAATAATATTTTCATATCCACGTTTTTCCATTCTTGCACAGACTTCATCAAGACTTGGGTTCTTGTAACGCATTGCAAGTTCAACATCAAAATCATTTCCTAGTTCTTTTAGTAATTTTTCTTTTACTGATTCACCGTAAATCATAATTGGCGAGCCTTCATCTGTCCACAATTCCTTGTAAATCTTTGCAGATTTTGGCGCACGAAATGGCACTATAATAAAGTTTACAAGAAAAAATCTTGCTATTGGATTTATATCAATCACCCGCGGATCGTTAAGAAATTCAAATAAATATTTTCTTACATCTTTTACGGATGGACTATCAGGAGTTCCAAGATTAATTAAAAGCACACAAGTTTTTGCCATTTAATATCACAAATTAGTTTATGGATTTATCACAAAAATAAGTTTAAGTTTAGTTATAAATTACATTATTGTTGGTAAATCTTGAATAGAAATTTCAACCATATGAAGACTTTAATAATTATATTTTTATTAGTAATTGCTCTTGTTTCCTGCTCAACTGTTGATGAAGATTGCCTTTGCACAGAGGAGTACAGATTTTTTCTGGTAACAGTTGTTGATACTCTAGATGTTCCGGTTGATTCTTTAAATGTTACGATAAGAGATAAAGACGGAGATGAATTAAACGTAGTACAAGATCCGTATCCATTTGGTGCTGGTAAATACACCGTTCTTAATGATTCATTTACACAAATGTTTTGTTCTTGCACAACACCGGAAAAAATTTACTTTTCAGCAAGTGACGGAATTAGAATTGCCGCGGGAGAATATCTGTTTAGCACAGATAAATGCAGATGTCATATCAATAAAGTTTCAGGACCAGATACCTTGGTGCTGAAATAACAGTATCAGACTGAGCTTGTCGAAGTCTGAGCTAAGTGATCTCATCACTCTTCGACAGGCTCAGCATCATATAGAATTCAATTTCTGCCAAAAAGCTCTGTAAGATTTAATGTTTGTGTTCTTGTTTTGCTTGCTAGAGTAACATAAGATAATGCAAGCTCTTCTTTTCCTGCTCCAAGAACTGTGCTGATCAATCCTAATGCTTCGCCAAGATTTTCTGCGGAAATATTTTTTGTTACACGATTCCAGATTTCTTCTTCAAGCGCATTAAATGCTGTATGAACTTCGTGCAAATCAAATCCTGCATCAAATCTTTCTTTAGCAATCTGTGCGGCATACTCCTTCATTGGAAGAAGTCTTTTTTCCACAACACATTTTTCTGTAAGTGTTAAAAGATTTAACAATCTTTTCTTGTTTTCGCTTGGCGATGATTTTGAATAGGATTTAAGATGCGCACAGTTTAATGATTGCAATGCGTTTTCTAAAATCTCTCCGCTTTGAGTCCTAAGTAGTTCTTTTAAATCCATTTTGTAAACCAATAATTAATTTGTTGTACAAAATTACTAAAGGTTTATCAAACATTTGTAGAACAATTTTATTCGCTTTGTTTTATTCCTTTTTCTGGGTTGGTGTAGTAAGCCTATCTAGAATATATTGTGCATTCCAGTAGAGAAACATAAATCCCTCTACACTTACAAAACGTGAATCTGTATTAAGCGAATCTTTATATGTTTGATTTATTTCGTTTTGAAAACATATTATGTGATTAAAACAGGTTGTTGTATCATCAGAAATTAAACTTTTTCTTGCTTCGCTTAATTTTGATTTGAGTTTTAAAATAAATTCTTTTTTCCCAATCCAATTATATTGTTTACATTGAACTAAATATGAGATGGTCGAATCAATCATCTCCTCGGTTTTTATAAAAGACTTTGGTAAATATGGTTTTCCCAAAACACCTTCCTCAACAAAATAATTAAATACTTTAGGATATCGTAGTTCTCTAATATATTTTTTTACTAGTAAGTAGTGAGCCGGTACATTTAAATGTTTAAACAGATATACAGCGGCAGTAGATTTAAGTTCTTCACTTGTATCTGTTAATATTGTTTCTTTTAGTAGGTTAAATACATCATTAAAGTCTCCATAACGAAGATTATCTTTTATTATTAACTGTTTTACATATGTATTTGAAAGACTTGGAAATAGCTCAATTAATGCGGGAGTAATTTTCTCTTTATATTTATTTTCTAGCCAAGAGAGAGCTCTAGTACGATCATCTTCGTATTCTGATTCTTCAATTAATCTTAAAAGTGCTGACTTAGCCAATTGTTCATATTCTGGGATATCAAGTAAATACCGCCAAGTGTCGATAGTCTTATAATTAGATCTTTTCCCAAATGGTGAATTTGTATTGTAATATAGATAATCAAATTTTGAAAAATCGTTCAGTTTAAACAAAAGCAAAGTTAAATTCAGTTTTGCATTAATGGAATCAATATTATTATATGCATTCCCTTCGATTGAATCATATAAAGCATAAATAAAGTTTTTGGTGTATCTATATTTTAGCCCAACCATTACTTCGAGATAATTCTCTTTATCAAATAAATCTTTGTCCCAAAAATCGGTCTGAATAATTGGGAGAACTTCGTAAACTTTATTGATAATAATTTCATTAACGGCTGAACTTCTCTCAAAATAATCATTTGACTGTAGTTGTCTAATCAAAGATTCTCTTTGGGAAGGATTCAAACCGTCTGGTAGAAATAAATTAAACATTAATATTGTGCTAAAAAGAATTAGTATAACTTTTTTCACTTTGGCCTTATTTAACTTAGTTTAACCCAGCTAACCAGTCTATCTTTTAAAAATCCTAGGTGTTCTACTAATCTGGCCGCATTAATGTTCCTTTCCTCAATCTGTGCAAAAGACATTTTACCAATTTTTCTGTTTTGATGAATAAGTGAAATAAGTATTTCTTTTCCGTAGCCTTTTTTTCTGTACTCATCCAGTACGTGTAATGAGCCAAGCGCACCATCATCGTGGGTTAAACCCCACGCAACAAGTTTATCTCTCTTAAATATTGCAGCACTTATAGATTTTGTTATTCTTTCTTCAACATATGCAGGAGTTAAAAATTGTTTGTAGTTGGATTGCGAAATAATAAATCCAATATGATCTTTTGTTAATTGAATTACTTCTTTTTTGCTTTCCGGAACTTCAACATCATTGGGCAAATAATAGCGCATTGTGGCTAGTATCCACTCTGCTTTTTTATTTTCTATAATAATTGGAATCATCCAATCTTCTACAGAAGCAAAGTAAGTATTGTTTGCTGATTTATCTAGCAAAGATCTAAGATCGTTTTCATTATTACAAACGACATAAACCCACTCAACATCACTTGTCCCTTTTATGAGATATGAATTATTTATCTCAACAACTTCAGTAATCGGATTGTTTTCAATAAATCCAATTGTGCTGATGTTTGTTATTTCATCCCGCTTAAGTTGTAATATTAGGTTGCTTAGTTCTTCTTTCATTTCACCGAAGGATTATTTTTTACAAAAAACATTAATGCAGCAGTTATCAAACCAAAAACTAATGCACCGCTCCACAAAATTACAGAGCCATAGTTTTGATAAACAACAGTTCCCAGCCAAGGACCGGCAGAAAAGGCAAAGCTAAATGTCATCTGGTAATATCCCATATATTCGCCGCGTCTATCTGCTGGTGCAATCTCAGAAGTGTACGCTGCAGTAATGGGGAAGAATATCATTTCACCAAAAGTGAAAATTACGATTGCTATCACTAGCGAAAGTGCAGTTGTTGCAATTGCAAATCCGCCAAAGCCAATTCCCGCCAGCAACGCTCCAATTATTAATGATTTTCTGTAAGGTGTATCATTCATCCAATTGTTAAGCGGCACTTCAAGAAAAATTATCATCACAGTATTGATAGCACCAAACAAACCGAATGCTGCGGTTGTATAACCAAGATCATTAACTATGTATAGCGGAAGCGCACCAAGGTGCTGAAAGAATACCAGGTTTGCAGGAATAACAGCCAGCAGGAAGAACAAAAAATATCTATCGTTTAAGATTGTAAACTTTACTTGTGTTTTTTTTTCATCTGCTGCTTCTTGTTTTATTGATGATATGGAAGTCCATTTTATTGAACTGAAATAAATTCCTGCTGCTATAGAAGCGAAAGCGTTTGCATAAAATAAATAATGATAATCAATCAAAGTTAAAAATCCGCCGATAACAGGACCAATACTCATACCCGCATTAATAGCCAAACGATTTAACGCAAAAGCCATTCTGCGCTGCGGTGGTGTAACTATTTCCGTTATCATTGAAAGATTTGCTGGGCGAAACGCTTCATTAACTGCAGCAAGAAAAAAAGTTGTAACAAGTATCCAATTGTAGTTTGTTATAAATGAAAAAGAAAAGAACAAAACTCCTGATCCATACAAAGCAAACTTCATTATTTTTATTGGACCAAGTTTATCGGAAAGTTTTCCTGTTAACGGTGCAGCAATAAATGCGGCGGCTCCATATACAAGCAATGCTGTTCCTGCTTCTGCAGGACTAACGCCAATTTTTTTTGTAAGATAAAGTGCAAGGAAAGGAATAACCATAGTTCCAGACCGATTGATAAGCGATGTAAAGAACAAAGCCCACATATCGTGCGGGAGACCTTTTAATCCTTTCCACGGATTCATAAATATTACCAGCCCATTTTCTTTTTTAGTTCCGTAATGTGTGCAAGATGATGTTTGCTGTGCCAGGCATAAAGAGCAAGCGTTTTGCCCAAAGTAATTTTTTCCCATTCCGGGTGCTGAAAAGTTTTTTCATATTGTTCATCAGTTAATGAACGAAGCAGTATTGCCCATCTTTTGTGAAGTGATTCTAAAAGATTTAACGAAACACCAACAGGAGTCATAAATGTATCGGGTAATACCGCCCAAAGATGTTCTTCATAGGTTTTTATTTTTGGATTATCTTCTGTTAATGCAAGCTTAAATCTTACATACGCATTTAAATGACTATCGGGCAAGTGATGAATAACCTGTCTAACAGTCCAACCACCATCACGGTATGGAGTGTCTAATTGCTGTTCAGAAAGATTTTCAACTTCCTTTCTTAATTGTGATGGAAGTGCTTCAATGGCTTTGATGAAATCACTTTGCATTTCTTTTGTTACGTTTACTTTAATATCAAATTTACCAATCGGGTAGCGCGGGTCTGTTTGCATATTCATCCTTTATTTTTTTGTCGTGGGAAATTTAAGAAAAGAACTGTTAACTACATTCCGATCAATCTCATTACTAAAAAGATCACCAACCCAAAAGTTGCACCAAGATATAGCAAGCGAATGTACTTTCTTCCCTCTTCATTTTTTGATCTGATAAGACGGAATGTTGAATACCCGATAAATATATCCATCACTGCAATAGGTATAAGATATACAATGTTAAACCACTGCAACAAAAACGGAATCAAACTTAAAAGTATAACAAGGATAAAAATAAATGAGCTTACTCTTAACGCTTTTTCCTTTCCGTGTTTTATTGCAATTGAATTTGAGTCGATGAGAAGATCTCCTTTAACATCCATTGAATCGGCAGCTATCTCTTCACCGAGATCTACAAGTGCGGCAATAACTGCAAAGAATAAAACGATTTTGTTAAACGGCAATCCCACTGAAAGACCGCCAAACACAAACGTCATTCCAACTGAAAAGCTAACCATAAGATTGCCAAGTAAGCCAAGCTTTTTAAATTTTCTATTGTAAAGCAATCCGATAATTGTTAAGCCTATTGAAAACAGCAGCGCCGCAATGCTTATCTTAAGGCTTAGTAATAATCCGGCTATCAATAAAAATACAGCAAGCGCAAGGGCCTGTGTCGGACTAATAAGACCGGATGGAATTGGTCTTTGTGGTGCATTTATTTTATCTGTTTCAATATCAAAGTAATCGTTTGAAACGAGTATTGAAGCAGAGATAAAGAAAACAGAAAGTGCAGCAGTTATTGTTATGTGAAGCGGGGCAAAGTAGCCAAGCGCAAAAAGCTGTCCGAGTACAACACAAATACCTGCGGCAAGTGGAAGCTCAAATCTTATTAAACCGAAGAGACCTTTTAGTTTTTTCACACAACAAAATTACTAATGAATGTATCAACCAGAAATGCATTAAACAAAAAAGACACGATTGCTCGTGCCTTAATATAATAATTCCCTTCTCCTTAGGAGAAGGGAATGGGGATGAGGCTCTGATTACTTCATCAATATCATCTTCTTAGTAGAAGTAAAGTTATCAGTCTTAATCGAGTACAAATAAACACCGTTGCTTAAACTGCTTGCATCAAATCGGATATCATACTTTCCAGCAGATTGAGTTTGATTAACAAGAGTAGCAACTTCATTTCCAATAATATCATAAACCTTAAGAGTTACAAAAGAATTCTGTGGAATGCTGTAGCTTATCATTGTTGACGGATTGAATGGGTTTGGATAATTCTGCTCTAAAGCAAAGACAGTTGGTGCAGTTAAATCAACATTAACAACATTAGAATATTCAAATGAACCATCAAAATCTACTTGCTTTAATCTGTATGAGTAATTTCCTACAGATAGTTTAGAGTCAGTAAATGAATAATTCTGAATTTCTGTTGTTGTGCCATTTCCTCTAACAAACCCAATAGTAACAAAATCATTTTCTAATTTTCTTTGTACTTCAAATCCATTATTATTTGTTTCTGTTGCAGTTGACCAATTAAGGGTAACATCAGTTCCACTTATGTTTGCCGTAAATGAACTTAGCTCAACCGGCACAACACCCGGGGATAATGATATTACGGTTCCATTTGCAAGTGCCGCATACAATCCAAATGCTGCGCCATTTTGATTACCTGATGGGTTCAAAAATCCCGAAGCAAAAACGGCAGCTGCCCCACCGCCCAATCCTGCTAAAGGAGCAATGAATGATCCAACTAAAGTCGTTCCATCGGCAAGATATAAATCTAATGTATAGTTTCCTGCAGGTACCGTAAAGTAAGGGGTAATATCACTATAAGCTGCATCGTTAACTAAAACAAGGTTACCGGCTTCTCTTGCCTTTACATCCACAGTTGGTGCATCTGTAGAACCATGTAATACAAATAAATCAACACCACTGCCTGTTCCTGTTTCTCTTGCCATTGTTTTTACAAAAAGTGTAAAGGCAGTATTTCTTCCATCAGGATTTGGTAAATATCCACCCGTTAGTAATCCATTTGCAATCACAACATATTTTTCATCTGCAGAAAGTATTACAGGAAAGTTTGCCAATGTATCGTTTACTGATGTACTGTTACCCGGGGCAACACCAATGTTTAAAGTTACGCCTGCTGGAAGATTAATAAACGGAGTTGCTGTTCTGAAAGCAAAATCTGGAATTGCTAATGCACCATTAACATAAACATCAACACTTCCGGCTAATACATCTGCTGAGTTGTGGATAACCTGAACTCTTGCATTTGGAGCAGTGGCTGCAGGTAATTGAACTACAGTTCCATTGGCCAAAGCTGCAAATAGACCAAATGCCGCACCGTTCTGATTAGCTGTTGGATCTAAAAATCCGGATGCAAATACTGCTGCTGATCCGCCACCTAGACCTGTTAAAGGTGCTGTGAATGAAGCAACATAATTAACTCCGTTTCCAAGATATAAATCTAAAGTAATATTTTGAGCCGGTGCTGTTAAATAAGGAGTAATATCGCCATAAGCAGCGTTATCAACTATTGTTGCGCTGCCAAGCTCTCTAACTTTTACATCAACAGTTGGAGCATCGGTAGAACCATGTAATACAAATAAATCAACACCAGATCCGGTACCAACTTCTTGTGCCATTGGTTTTACAAACAAAGTGAAGGCAGTGTTTCTGCTGTCAGGATTTGGCGCATAACCACCAGTTAAAACACCATTTGCAAATACTACATATTTTTCACCAGCAGTTAACACAACCGGAAAATTCTTTAATGTATCGTTTACAGAAGTACTGTTACCGGGTGCAACACCTATGTTTAATGTAACGCCTGCAGGAAGATCAATAAACGGAGTTGCTGTTCTGAAAGCAAAATCTGGAATTGCTAAAGCACCATTAACATAAACATCAACACTCCCAGCTAAAACATCAGCTGAATTATGAATAACCTGTACTCTTGCAGTTGTTGGTGCTGAAGCTGATATAACTTCAAGCAAATCTAAACCAAAGAAATTTGAATAGGTTCCGTTTGGTCCGCCATTGGTGTGGTAATATTGAATAGCGAATCTAACCGTACCAGTTACAGGCATAACACCAGTCCATCTTGCCCAGCCTGTTTCACTTACAAGGTATCTTCCCCAGGTAATATCAAAAGAACCCGGAGTGATTCCGGCTGTTGTAGAAAGTCTTACATAAATAGAATCATCATAAGGATTGTTATCAATAGATCGATGCCAGAAGCTTAATGTATCTCCGGCAGTTACAGTAATCTGTGGAGAAATTAACCACTGATCAATCAGAAAACCATTAGCACCATTGAAGTTTGCTGCAACATACCCGGTAGTTGGTCCTTCATAAGCAGGAAACTGAGTACCTGATGGTTGAAACCACGGATCTGTTGTACCTCCGCCATCAACATTTAACACAGTGTAACCGCGTCCCTGTAAACCGGTAACTGAATTATCACCATTAAAATTATCAAAAAATAAAGATGAACCATCTTTTTCAATCGCAGGAAGAGATTTTCCATCAGACAGAGATAGGGTTCGTGATCCATTTAAAGTTTCCTGAGCAAAAATTGAAGAAGAGAAAAACAAGAAAAGTCCAAGCCAAAGAAATTTAACAGTTTTCATAGCGTCTCCTTTTAATTATAGTTGATTAGTTGTTATTACACAGATCAAGATCTATGGGTAAAACGAAAAGAATGGTCAAGAAAGTTCCCACAAAAATTTTTTTTTATTTGGAAACTTATTTTGATGTTGTGATGTTATGAGCTGGTAATGTGCAATCAGATTTTTGGAATAAAAAAGGCACGATGTTTCGTGCCATAAATGATTATAGAAAAATGTTTCTTGATGTTATTTCATCAACAACATCTTCTTAGTAGAAGTAAAGTTATCCGTATTAACTGTGTAGAAGTAAACACCATTGCTCAATTCTGATGCATCAAATCTTACTTCATACTTGCCTGCCGATCTTGTTTCGTTTACAAGTGTTGTAATTTCATTTCCAAGAATATCATAAACTTTTAATGTTACAAATGAACTTTGCGGAATACTGTAACTTATCATTGTAGATGGATTGAATGGGTTTGGATAATTCTGTTCCAAAGCAAATACAGTTGGTAACACCGCTTCGTTTTTAATACTTGTAATTGATGTTGAGAGTTCTGTGGTCCATCCGGAGTTTCCTGCATCATCAACTGCTTCAATCATATAAAAATAGTTTTGTCCGGCTTGCACAGAATTATCGGTAAACGAAGAATGCTGATTAATTAGTGTAGTCATTAAATTAGTTTCAGCAGGAACAAATCCTGAATTATTATGACGATAAATTTTAAAGCCCATCAAATCATTGTGAATTATTCTATCAACATTCCAATTTAAAGTTATTTCGTTTTGTCCGGGAACAATTCCAAAAGACAAAAATTCAGGCATCATGTTATCCATTGAAATTCCTGATTTTGGTGCACCCCACAAAGTTGGTATCTGGTAACCAGGCTTTGGTACCGCAGAAATCATAAATGTAGTTTGCTGATTATCATACAGGGTTGTTGCAACATAAGAGTAATCAACAAAAGGCCGATCTGATACCGCAGGAATTTGAGCAACAAAATCCCATAAGATATTATCCAATTCAAAAACAGAGTTGTTAACAAATTCTAAATTTGAAAAATCTGAAATGCTCAATGAGCTCATATTAATTATTGCAAGATCACCCCCACTATCAACCTGTCTCCACAATGCATAAAAGCCAGTTGGATTATTGTTGCCAGTTGGGGGATCATAGTAAGAAGCCTTCCACACAACCCTAACCTGTAAGCCTTGATCATCTGGCACATCTATTACAGATAAGACATCCGGATTAGGAGAAAGCAATTCTATACCAAAGTTATATTGTGTTGCAAACTGCTGAAATATTCCGCGTGTAACCCAGATATAATATGTGCCCGTTGATTGAGCAAAGAATCTCATATCATCAAAATATAGATTATTAAACACCACATTCATATTCTGATCAAAAATATAAATTGTTGCTCGAGGAATTGAGCTCACAAGTTGATAAACTCTTACAAAATCACCTTGCTGTGCTGTAAATGAAAAGATATCATTATCATTTGTAGGACATATTTCGGAAAAGATTGAATCACCATAACTGATATTATATGCTGTTGCTGTGGAGTCGTTTGGTTCGTATTGATCAGGACTGCAATTTAAAGATACAATAGTAAAGTCATCAATAAATAAACCGGGACCAACTAATCCATCAGGTATATCTTTGAGCACAAACCTAAATCTTAATGTTGAGCCAGCGTATTGAGTTAAATCTCCATCTTGTGTGCTACTATAATAATCGGGATATTTTAACCAGAGACCACCAGAATTTAGCTGTCTATTTTCTGAAAATAATTCCCAGGACTGGCCATCATCTTCAGAGATTTCTATATACCAGTAATCAGAAGAATCAATAAATCCATTAAAGCCAAGATTGGCAATAAATCTAAATTCTAATTTTAATCCTTCCGTAACTAGCGGCAGAGAAATTTGGGGCGAGATAAGCGCATCAAATGTTCCTTCTGTATACAGATAGGTTAGAGGGTCGTTGCTGACAAAAGAATAGGGCTGGCTGTAAGAAATTGAATCTACTAATCTCCAGTTTGATGGAGAAGAAGGAGAACCAAGATTTTGTCCTTCCCAGCCTGCTGACGTAGAATCAAAATTATTGAAATAAACAAGGGATTGATTTTGAGGGAAAGCAGATAAAATTGTTAACAAGACAATTGCTAGAATAGTAACTAGACTTCTCATAATTTACTCCTTTTATTTAATTTCAAAACATTTTACCAGGCTTGAAAGTTCCGCACTTTTCTTATTAAAAAAGCCATCACAAGGGATGGCTTTTAAGTTAAATAGAATTAAAACGAACATTATTTCATGAGTATCATCTTCTTAGTAGAAGTAAAGTTATCAGTTTTAATCGAATACAAATAAACACCATTGCTTAAATTGCTTGCATCAAATCTGACATCATACTTTCCAGCAGATTGAGTTTGATTAACAAGTGTGGCAACTTCATTTCCAATAATATCATATACTTTTAGTGTTACAAAAGAATTTTGCGGAATGCTGTAACTAATAACAGTAGATGGATTGAATGGGTTTGGATAGTTTTGATCTAAAGCAAATATGGTTGGTGCTGCAACATCAACTTGAATGATATCAGAATATGCAAACGCACCGTTGAAATCAACTTGTCTTAGTCTGTAATAATATGTTCCATTGTTTACCGAGTTATCAGTATATGAGTAACCTCTTGGTTCTGTTGTTGTTCCAAATCCAGGAACGAAAGCAATATTAGAAAAATTAATTCTATCAGAACTTCTCTGTATTTCAAATCCTGAATTATTTGTTTCGGTAGCAGTATTCCAGTTAAGAACAACGGCACCATTAACATTTGATCCAACAAAAGAGGTTAGCTCGACGGGAATAATTGTAAAATCAACCGGAGAAATAAATCTGCCGCTAACCCCAGCAACAATTGTTCTAACTAAAGCGCCAGTGGTTCCATCAATTTCGTGCACACCAGCACCGTTTGTTGTAAGAATGTTTCCGTTACCAAGGGCATAAACTCCACGATTTCCAGTTACTCCTGCAAATACGCTTAACTGTGTACCAAGAGAATCATAAACAATAACTCCAGAGTTCGGTGTTGAAAAATTAACAACGAGCACATTACCATTTGGTAAAAATTCTATTTGTTCAGGAAAGGAAATGCCTGAAGCAAAAATGCCAAGCGAACTACCTGTTAGATCATATCTGTGTACAGCATCGCTGTTTATACCCGCAACAAGACAATCGTTTGTTCTAAAAACAATATCAAACGGACTCAATAAACCACCAGCTCCGTTTGCGATAAAGTTTCCTACATAGCTGCCAGAAGGATCGAATTGCGCAACTGCATCTGTATTTGCACCGCCGCCAACAGTTACAAGCAGCGAATTAAATCCCGGTGTAAATGCTGTACCTCTAATATTATCTAAAACGGCTGTATTTCCTCCATAAAAAACTGAATTGAAAACACCATTAGTATCGTGAATAACAACATTATCACCAATCTGGTTTGAGGTTAACACAGTTAGCGATGGTGATAGTAAAGCTTCTATTGGTGTATTAAAACTTGCAGCATCAACAATAAAGTCGGCATCAACAAGATCTCCGTTTGCAGGATTAAACAGCATCACTTTATCATTAGTAGATTCAACAACCATTAAGTAAGTAATTGCTTCAGTATTTCTAATTTCAGGATAGCCTAAAGTCGGATTTTGAGTTTGTTGATTCGAGTAATGAACACGTGCTTTGCTTAGGTCGTATGTTGTTTGAACATCTTCCCAAAAACCAACACTTCCGCTGTTTATTGCATCACTAATATTATTAACAATTGCATAAACAACTCTTTCATTTTCAATTCCTCTTGCTTCAATAAAAACTCCTTCAGCAGTATAAATAGTATGAGGCAAGCCCATTTTTTCAGCAAGTTTTCTTGCTTCAAAGATGAGTTGGCCATTTTGTTCTGCCTCAATAGTTAGGTTGTGATAATTAATTCTTGGCTGACTTTGTGCAAGCGTAAACGAAACAAGTAAGAGAGTAAAAAGAAATGTAAACAACTTCATAATGCACCTCTTAATTAGTTAAGAAATAGTTTGTAAGATTTAAGGACAATTGCTCAATTCTGATTTTAATATGAAAATAATTTAACTCTAAGTCAATTAAATATCAGAATTATTATTTGATACCCGATTTATGATTCTTTATATCTGAAACAGATTGTTAGATGATCATTAACCATTCCCGTAGCCTGCATATGTGCGTATATGATTGTTGATCCGACAAAATTGAAACCTCGCATTTTCAAATCTTTACTTATCAGATCGGATAGTTCTGTTCTAGCAGGAAGTTCTTTTAGGGATTTGAATTTATTCTTAATTGGCTTTCCATTAACAAAGCCCCAAATATATTTATCAAAAGTTCCAAACTCTTTTCTTACCGCGATGAAGGCTTTTGCATTTTTAACCGAGCTTTCAATCTTAAGTTTATTTCTAATTATTCCGGCGTCTTTCATTAAAGAGTTTATTTTTCTTTTGTCATACTTTGCAACTTTGTTAAAATCAAAATTATCAAAGGCCTTACGAAAGTTTTGTCTTTTGTAGAGTATTGTCCGCCAACTTAATCCTGCTTGAAATCCTTCAAGCAATAAAAACTCAAAAAGTTTCCTGTCATTGTGGATCGGCACTCCCCATTCCTTGTCGTGGTATTTTATATATAAAGAATCATTTGCCGGCCAGGGGCAGCGGATTTTATTATCTGTTTTTTTCATTCTAACTACTACAAAGTATGTTATTAAATTTAATTTAGATTAGTTATAAACCTTTAAGAACTCTTAAAGCAAAAATCAATTATTAGCGAACGATGTTAGATTAATTTCATTAAGCACTTCTTTAAAATCCCTCGCTTGATCCCACAAATAATTAAAAAGCATTTTACTTGCGGTTGCGAGTTGATTATGCTTTATAAAAACAAGAGTAATATCAGTTGAATGACCAATTGTTTGCGGAAGCGGAAACGAGACAATTTCAGAGTCGGATATAATCATTTTAATGGGAAGATAATCTATAACCTTCGCTTCCTGCCCATGATTTACCTGTTCCTTTATGTAATCCATAAGCCATTCGTGTTTAACAAGTTCGTGTAATTCATAAATATTTCTGCAAACACCACCGCGTTTTAGTAAATCAGCTTCGTGCGTTTGCTGCTCATCTAATCTACCGGGATTATCGCAAACGTATGGCCCTTTGTTAAACGTTAACAGTTCCTTTGTAGTGTTCTGCAACATCTGAATATATTTTTTCTGTATCTGGTCTTTACTCTTAAATATCTCGATAAACTCTAAGGGATTAAAATTTTCTTTATTCTCGTCATAGATAGGTATAAGTGTTTTTACAAGACCTCCGACAATCTCCTTTTTATTTTCTATGCTTTCTAAAAACTCCGCTTCAGATTTTTTTATTATTCTTTCAAAAGCAACAGCAGGCTCAACAGCCTCATATATTTTTTTCTTTCCAAGACTTCTTTGTGTACAAATACCGCGATCCATCATTTTCTGCAGTACTTCGTAAATTTTTGTTCTCGGAATTTTTGCAATTTGCTGCAGTTCTAAAGCGGTGAAGGTTTTTTTTTCGAGTAATGTTAAGTAGAGTTTAGCTTCCCTTTCAGTAAGACCAAGATCAAGAAGTTTTCTTATTAGATTAACTGAATCAAAACTCACGGGTCTTTCCTTTCAATTTTACATCAGAAAGTTTTAGATGTAGAATCAATAGTTATACGATAAATATTTCTGTGTTGAAAATAGAGAAAATAGAATTTAAAGTAAAAGTTTATAATGCCGCTATCTTATCAGCCATTGTATTATTGGTATTCAAACAACAATTGATTATCAAATTTTATTACTTCAGTCACGGTTGTTAATTACAAAAATAGTATCAATTTTTAACTACCGATTATTTTCAATTAATTAGCGGAGTGCTTTATGAAAAAATTATTTTTCTTTCTGCCAGTCTTTATTTTTATTCTTGGATTTACTGCTAATAAAATTATAGATGACAAGCTTAAAAATCTTTTGCAGCAATTTAATGTAAATGAAGAAACAGCAAAGAGTAATATATTTTATAGTGTAACTGGGCCATCGTATTACATTCCTAATGTAAAGATGTTAAAAAACCTGGCTGTTGGGGATAGAATATCTGTAATTGAATCAATGGGTAAAAATATTAAGGAGTATACAGCAACTAAAGAATTTGTTGAAAAGTATAATCAGCTAAGAGAAGATAGAAAACCAACCCCGCCAGAGGAACCAAAATATTCGGCTCAATTAAAGGAAGAGGCGCGGGCAAGCTATAAGAATAGTATTACAGAAACAGAAAAATCAAAACAACAAATGCCAAAAGATCAGCAAGCAATGTTTGATGAAATAATTACCGTGTATAAACAGCAGTTAGCAGATATTGATGATCCTGAAAAAACAATGTATAAACCGGAAATGGATGAATATATTAAGCAGGGATACGATATGCAGATGGATGATTATAAAAACAAAGTTGCGGAATGGGAAGCACAATATCCATCAGGCAATCCCAAACCAATGATTAAAAATTGGATAAATACTTTTTTAGATAAAACTGCTGATATAAATTTTGAAGCAAAAACAGTTAAAGGCAAAGATGGAATTTTAAAATTTGCTGAACAGGAATATGAGTATAAAGACAGCCAATGGAAGCTATATTATCGGGCTGGCAAAGAAACAGTAACTGCAGCGCGTAAGTTTGCACAAAGCTGGTTAACTGAATTAAAGTAAAGCAATAAATTTTTACGAATTTAAGCACGGATTTTAATCTTTTTCTTTGACGTAAAATCGTTTAGCTTATACTATACATTTACAATATTAACAGACATGAAATTTTTAACTTTTATTACTTTAGTACTTTTAATTGTTAACGGCTGCTCAAGCAATGATGAATCTAATCCAATTACCAATGAAAAAAGCGCTATCGGGTTTGTTAGAGGAAATGTTAACGGGTCAAGTTGGTATTCTAACAAAATTACTACCAGCAAAAGCGGAAATACAAGAGTTGTTAAGGCTACATTGGATTCTTCAAACGATCCGCTATATAAATCCACAACCCTTGAATTTAGGATAAGCGTTAATCAAGCAGGTGTTTTTGGCATTGGTGAAAATGAACCGGGATTTCAATATGTAGTTAAAGCATATTATACACTTGTTTCGAGAGGCGGATCTGCTGACGTGACTCATAAAGCCCACTTCGATAATGTGAGCACCTTAACTATTGGTGCGATATCCGATAAAAATCTTGATGCCGATTTTATCTTTAATGCTCGTACCGATGATTCTTTAAGTACAGTTGTCTTTACAAATGGAGCAATCCAGATAGATTTTTAAGTTTCTTTTGTTTTCACTTACGATATAAATCACAAACCCGGGAAAATCGATTTTCCGGGTTTTCTTTTTACCTGATTTGTGATTTAGGCTAAATAAATTCTTTTCTACCTTCCACATATTTGCTGCACAACTTTTAAGAGATTTAAAATGCAAACGATATTAGGTTCAACAGGGATAATAGGTACCGAATTAGCTGGAGCTTTAACCCAATACACCGATAAGATTAGACTTGTAAGCCGCAATCCAAAACGAGTTAATCCCACAGACCAGTTAGTAATTGCTGATTTAGCAAACTTTAATGAAGTGCTTACTGCTGTTGAAGGTTCAGAAGTTGTATACCTAACGGCAGGACTTCAATACAAAATAAATGTATGGCAAACTCAATGGCCATTAATAATGAAGAATGTTATTGAGGCTTGTAAAACACACAAAACCAAACTTGTTTTTTTTGATAATGTTTATGCGTATGGTTTAGTTAAAGGCTGGATGAAAGAAGATACACTTGTAAATCCATCAAGCAAAAAAGGAGAAGTTAGAGCGCTAATTGCACAGATGATAATGACTGAAGTTGAGAAGGGACATCTGGACGCAATCATAGCAAGAGCGGCAGATTTTTATGGACCGAACACACCTCTAAGCTTTGCAACTGTTACTGTATTTCATAACCTCAAAAAAGGAAAAACTGCCCAGTGGTTTGTCGATGCAAATAAAAAACATTCTATGACATATACTCCCGATGCTGGTAAAGCAACAGCAATTTTGGGAAATACTCCCTCGGCATATAACCAAATCTGGCATTTACCAACTGATAAAAATGTTTTAACGGGGAAAGAATTTATTGAACTTGCCGCAAAAGAATTTGGAGTAGAGCCAAAATTCATGGTATTAAAAAAATGGATGATTCAGATGGTCGGATATTTTGTTCCCGTAGTTAAAGAAAGTTATGAAATGTTATACCAAAATGAATATGATTATTTATTTGACAGCACCAAGTTTGAGAAGACATTTAATTTTACTCCAACAAGTTATCAAGATGGAATTGCTGAGACAGTAAGATCAATGAAAAACTAGTTTCTGTTTTTTATTAACGCATAAACTTTTTCAGATAAAACTTTAAACTTGGGTAAAGCCACTTCTTCTTCAAGCGGAATGAAGCATGCAATTATATATTTAACTTCGCCATCATCAACAATACCAACATCATTTGTCCAATAAGAAAACCAGCCCGTTTTATGATAAAACATTGCCGCGCAAGGTAATCCAGTTGACAATTTTGATTTATCCAATTGCCTTCCTAGTAAAGTTTTCATTTGTAGACTTACCCAATTGTTAACCAGCGTATTCGAGTAAATCTTATACATAAAATCAACAGCGTGCAAAGCGCAGGTTTCTGTGCCTCTTATATTCTCATATCCGGGATCTTCAAACTTTCGCTTTAAGAACTTTCTTGTCACTTCACTTCCGTACCAATTATAATTATGAAGAAGACTATCTATATTCTTTCTTTGCGCAATATCTATAAGGCAATTTGAAGCAGAGTTATCACTTCTTGTTATCATTAAATCTAAAAGATAATTTATTGTAACAGTATCCCCATCATTTAATAAAGGCCGCGGATCACTATTAATCTGTTTTGATTTATCCACAACATTTGGTTCTTTTGCAACATAAAGTTCGTATAAAGAATATTTCCCTTGCGAAACTTGATTCAGAATTTCAGCAGCAACATACATTTTATAAACAGAAGCAGGATAAATAAAATTATCATAATTAACACCGCCAAATTTTGGTTGATCGCCACTCAAATCAATTACAGCCAAAGAGATTTGTTCAATTCCATCTTCACCAACATCAAAGTTTTTGTCAAGATCAAGTTCAAGTATGATATTGTATAATTCTTTGGAAAGCTTTTCATCCATTCGATAGTAATCTGGAACAATAGCTTTTTGTGAGTAAGATTGTTGAAAAAACAGCAAAGCGATAAGCAGAATTGTTTTCATTTAAACTTCTCCATCTTTTTAGATATTACAACACAAATGCTGCTAATAATTATTATAGAAATTACTGAATATTAAAATTGTTTTGAAAGATTTAATGATAAACCTGTACCTTCATAAAATGGATTGAATGAGCCGACTCCCTGTCCATTAGAAATATGCATTCGTCTTAACCCCAGATTAACATAATAGTTATTATCAATATAAAAAGTAAGAGTTCCGCCCAGACGAAGCATGAAGTTATAAATATCCCCGCGAGGAGGAAAAGATTTATTGTATAAAATAATTCCCCCAAGTGCATCAACAGAAAAGGAAAAATTACCAATTATAAGCGGCTGAAGACGAAATAAAATTTCTGGTCCTATTCCCATTGCTGATGTTTCGTATTGCGCTTCTTTCAGTAATTCATTTACCATTATTGTGTTTCCCCAGGCATGTGTAATAGTAACTCCGACAAATATTTGTAAACCGATAGAACGTATAAATTCTTTTCCAACCAGTCCATTAATATTAATAGTTTTAATTTGCCTGTTCCAGTGAGAAGGAGAATAATATTCTAAACCAAGTTCTAAGAAATTGACAGGATGCTCTTCTGTTTTAATAGAATCTGTAGGTACGGCGTTTTGTGCATTTATAGGATTTGAACAAAGGAATAGTAAAAACAAGTTGATTAACACAGTTGCTCTATAAAAATAAAAATCACTCAAGAATAAACCTTTATAAAAGACTTAAATCAAAATTGTAATTCTTTTTTGCAGGGAAAAATAGATTGGATTTAAGAATCTCTGACTTCATTTAAATCATTATACAAAACATTATCTATATTATATTACCCCAATCCGCTTTTGGTTTACCAAGCCAAATCCACACAATTAGATCTACACTTGCCGGCTCACCGCCTTGTTCTCTAAAACGAGTGTTGATTTGTCCACGATGATAAGTGCTATGTGATGCCACTTGCATCATTGTTTCTTCAAGTGTTGCGGGAACAACTTTCTGTTTCGTTTTTCTTTCAACAAAAACAGACCATGGAATTTGTATTACTCTATCTTTTTCATCAGACTTTGGTGAAAAAAGAAATTCATCCAACTTTTGCTGATAATCAAATCCCCATTTTGTGATTAATTGAAGATCTAAAAATTGCTCGGGTTTTGGTATTTCCAATGGCAGTTCATTCCATAAAAAGTAAAATGCATATTGAACCTGATGCAAATGATACAATAGGTTTTTAATTCGTTCATCGTTCTGTACTGAATCAAACGATAATATTTTTTTCCAGACCTCAGTATCTGCCCACATCATATGGTTTAATAAATTTTTTATTTGCTCAGATTTCATAATAATTTCCTTAGCAGCTTTTATTAAAAATAATTCCATCTAATTCTAAAACATCATCAAGACGAATGATTCTTCCATCATTTGTTTTAAGAAATTCTATTTTGTCTTTTGAAAACAAATCAGCAATTGTACATTCGATTATTTCATTATCATTTTGATCATTTTGAAAAGTTATCTTAATTATTTTTTTCCTTAATGCTCGCAGTTCAAGCTCATCATAAAGTCCGCAAGCGATAGGCTTATATTCTTTTTCCATTTCTGATTCTTATTTTTTTATGTATTTCCAATTTCGTGATTTGCCTTCAGATATCCATTCAATTGCAGATTTCATTCTGCGGTTTTTTGTTTCATCTGTTTTAGCTTCAGTTATCCACTCAACATATTCTCTTTTGTGTGATAGGCTGAAGTTGTTAAAAGTTGTAAATGCTTTTTTATTTTTCTGTAGCTGTTTTAGAAAGTAATCAGGAACCACAACCTCTTTTTTGGCTGCTGTTATTTTCTTCGGCGGAAGCTTAATCCCTTTTTCATTAAGCATCATTGCTTCTTTAATGTGCGCAATTATTTTTTTATCAGACGGAAGATCTTTCAAGGACGTAATCTTTCCGTAATGTCCCATCGCAGATTCTGATTCGGCATTTGAAACTAAACTCTTGTCTTTCATTAATGAAGCTTTCCAGAATCCAAAGGCACAATGCTGCTTAAACGAAGCCATACTGCACATCGGACCTTTATAATCAAAACTTGCAAAACTCCATTTTATTGTTTCCTGAACATCAGGACATGCGGCGTGTACTAGTTCTCTTAGGTGAAGTAAGATTGGTCTTGCAAAATCTGCAGCATTATAAATATATAAATCTATACGCGGATCTTTTGTTGGCATTTTGATTTCCAAAATTGTTTTTGTTTATTAATCGAAATATCATCAAACAAAAAAGCCGATACAAATATTATTTATATCGGCTGGTGAACAAAATCTAATTGCTACTTTTTTATGTAACTTAAGTCCGGTCTTCTGTTACCGTATTTATTTTTGACATCCACTAAAAGCGGAGCCATTTTATTCCAAAGAGCCATTGCTTCAGCTTCCATTAGAGCGTTATCTTCTTTTTGCGCTGTATAAAAATCTGCACCATCTTTAAAGTACTCCGTTAAAACAATCATGTCATTATCAAGCCCCATCTCCACCAGCCATATACTATAACCGTTGTTGATATTTTTGTTTTCGTAGAGTTTCTTCCATTCTTTAAGTACTTCCATTACTTCTTTGCGCTTTTCTAACTTATAATGAAAATACATCCAGTGAATAAATGGTGATTCATCCCTTGTTAGTCGAGGTTTTTGAGGAACATAAGAATAATCAGCAGACCATCTAACTACATAATCTTTATGAGTTACTATACTGCTTTCATTTTCCACAAGAAACTTTGCCCACTTGTCTTTTCCTGCTTTTTCTACAGCCGAACCAAAAATTCCCTGAAACTTATCTATATCCGCATAGCTATTAATCGGAATAAGATATAGGTAATGTGCATCATCTTGCTGTGATGCTCTGACATAGGGAAGATTAAGTCCGCCTTCGGTCATCATCTCAACCCATTGTTTAGAAGTTGATTCATATTTATCCCACATATCAACTTTTGCAACTTCTTCTCTAACGATGAACAATTGATCCTTAGGTGCATCCTGAGCAAATGATAACTGAGCATAAACAAACAGAACCCCTGCAAAAATGAAAAATAGTTTTGCAGATCTCATAAACAGCCTCCTTAATAAATGAAATAGTTAATTAGTTATTCTCATCCGCGGAAACAAAGTTTAGAAATGTGTATTGGATGTATGTTGAAGATATGAAGTGGTTTTTTTAGTAGCAAGAAAAATATTGATTTGCAGTGCCATGAGTTGATTGTGTTCAGCTATTTTTTATTATAAAAACTCACCCCATCAACCTTTAATTTCTCTATCCACAATTCTTCAAGTTCATTTAGTTCGGCCGCAATTTCTTTATCGGTTTCGTTTTTTAATTCAAGCTCATCAAGAATTTTTACTTCAAAATTTTCTTTGCCGAGTTTTTTGTAATCGTCAATTAATTCCTGGTAAGGAAAACTTTCCATCTGTAATGTAAATTCAAATCTTCTTATAACAGCTGGCAGGTTTTTACTTGTCCCGATATACATTTTGTTATCAATTTTGTTATGCACTGCATAAACTCCGGCAGGTTGCTTTTGCTGTTTGTAATCTCGTGTAATCTGTTTTTTATCTAACATATAATTATAACTCTTTTAGTATTTCCTTTATTAATGTACTGTTTATCAACATTGATGAATGCATAGGCGAAATGAACTTTTTGTTTGTCGCTATATTCCAAATAGAACTGCTATTTGGAATAATCATTAAATCTAAGGGAGTTCTATATGAAAACGAATTTATACTTTTCAATAGAAACTCTTTGGTTTTTAAATTTTTTAAGAAATCACTATTTGGGCGCAATTGCTTCATTCCTTTGCCGGGATATATGTAGGAAAGATAACTACCGTAATGTGGTGCAGAAATTGTGATTAACTTATTTACTCGATCTACTCCAGAAAGCTCTTGTAGATAATACCTGCAGACTATAGCACCTAGGCTAAAACCAATGAGAGCAAATTTAGAACCAGTTTCAAGATTATTATTTATGTAGTCTTTAAGTTTTATTGCTAGATCTTCTATCCCATACTTTGCATCGATTGGTTTTAATGTTGGTGCAAAACATTTATGACCTTGTGCTTCGAGTTTCTTTTTAATATAAAAAAATATTTTACCAGTGCTAATAAATCCGTGTACTAAGACAATATTCATCTAAGTTGTTCCCAGCCTAATTCTTAAAACAAAATGTTTGTAATAAACATACATTAATAGATTTAATAGAAAAGGGCGGTGTTATTGTTTATCTTTTTTGTTTTTCATATACGAGTGAATAAATTTGCCAAACTTTTTATCCTTTTGTCTCTTTTCCACATACGACATTTCGTTATACAAAGATTCCTTATACATTTTTTTATAATTCTGATAACGCTCATTTGAAATTGTTCCGTCTTCTATCGCTTTTAAAACTGCACAACCGCTTTCTATCGTATGTGTGCAATCTTTATAACGACATTGTTCTGACAATTCTGCAATTTCATTAAACGTATCATCAAGCCCAGACTCAGAAGATATAATTCCAAGTTCACGCATTCCGGGATTATCTACCACGATGGATCCGTTTTCCAGAACAATAAGTTCTCTGCGTGTAGTGGTGTGTTTTCCTCTTCCGTCTTTCTCCCTAATTGGCTGAGTTTTATAGAGATCTTGGTGGATAAGATTATTTAGTAATGTGGTTTTACCAACACCGGAAGAACCAAGTAAGCAATATGTTTTTAAGGGAGTAAAGAGTGGTTTAATGTTTTCTATATCTGTTAAATTATTGTTACTAAATGCTGCAATTTTAATGTCCGGCATTATTTTATAAATATCATTTTTCTTACTTTCAATTTCATCTGGACTAATAAGATCGCTTTTGCTTAAGAATATTATTGGCGAAATATTACTTTCATTAATCATAACAAGGTAACGTTCTAGTCTTCTTAAGTTGAAATTATTATCCAATGATTGTACTATAATTGCGGTATCAATGTTTGCTGCGATTAGTTGATACTCGATTTTTTTGCCGGGAGTCTTTCTCTTTAATAGAGATTTTCTTGGAAAGATTTCGTGAATTATTGCTAATGAATCATCATCAAATAATTGCACATAAACCCAGTCACCCACCGTTGGAAAATCTATCACTGAATCAGAATTAAATAAAAATTTGCCGGTTAATTCTGCGTAAATATCTTTAAAACCGTTTGAAACAATAAAACTATTTTTATTTACAACTATAACTCTGGCTATTGAAAGTTCGGCCAGTTTATCAGAATCAACTTTATCTTCATACCATTTATTGAAGCCAAGTTTTTTAATGTTATCCATA
>CALLZX010000035.1 GCA_937858935.1 uncultured Ignavibacteriales bacterium
TCAACATCAAGCTGTTTTATATTATTGTCATCAAGATAAATTGTGATTGAGTCTCCCGTCAACTGAGAATTTTCCTGCCACAAAATCGGCTGCTTTGCAGTTTCATTTATTTTTGTTGTAACGATCTTATCATCCTGCCTATAAAATATTGTAAGATCATTCCGTGATGCAAATTCACTTTTTAGAATACTCACGGAATCGATTGCATAAAATCTTTGCGATGAATCTCTGTAAGCTTCCATAATTCTGGATTTTATGAAAAGTGTATCAAGCTGCATTTCTTTCGTACTGTCTTCGCGTTCAACATACGAAGTATCCACCTGAATGAATAACGGTTTAATATCTATCAGTGAATATCCGCGTTCACGATAATCTTCAAGATGTTCTCCATATATTTCAGAATTATTTTTAAGATTTATCAATCTAACGTTACTGGATGCAAAAGTAATTTTGGTATTACGAAAATGTTCGAGAGTGTCGGCTATAATTTCATTTTCACCATCAATTATCACAACATCACCAATTGCCACTGCCCTATTCTGTTGTTGAAAGTAGGTTAATTCATTAGATGTGAGAGTTGTTGTTGTGTCGTACAATCTAACTTTTGATTCAAAGAATGCGCGATCTTCATTAAAGTAATATTCACCGCTATCAGCAGTTAGAATTACTTTTTTATCATCAAGATAAACTCCGGCATTACTTCTTGTTTTGGCTAGATTTCCGTAATAAAATCCACGAGGCGTTTTAATCGTTAGTGTATCTTTTCGTGCAATGACATTTCCAATCAGCTCGGCTTCATTTCTGGAAATAAAGTGAATTGCCTTATCACAATTTATTATAACATCACCTTGTGTAATAACAACATGCCCAAAAACTTCACGAGTGGATTCGCCATTAACCATTTTACCTACAAGAGAATCGCCAATAACAGTAATAAGCTGGTTTTGCTGAGACAAAACACTCATTGAAAAACAAAATAAGCTGATTAGTATTACAGCACTAAATTTCATTTCGTAGAATCCGGTCTAGTAACATAAGTAATGTTGTATATAACATAGTTATTTAGATTCTGATCGGATTCAAATCCATAGCCTTGAATTTCTTCCTGCGGTGAAATAACCGTAACAAATTTATCTGAAACTATTTTTCTATCTTTATTACGCCACATCATTTCATCAGTTTTTATAGTAACACTGTCGCTAGATACTACAACACTATCCATTGCATAAAGATTATTTGTTGTTTCATCAACTCTACCTCTTATTGAGGTTAACGTAGTTGTCTGAACTTCATTCTGATCGTAAAAATCTACTTTAATATTCTGATCAAGAAATGTTTCCTTTTTATCATCATATTTTCTTAAATGCCCTGCATACAGAATTGCACTGATTTTTCCTGAATCCGAAAAAGTAATTATGGAATTCCAGCTCTCCTGAGATGGCAATTCTTCAACACTCAGTTTTCCATCTACAGAAGGTTTTACCCGCTTTGATGAGCAGAATGGAAACAGAAAAAGAATTGAAAAAATAAGAACGAAAAATTTCATCTGCTTTGCAATCCAAGATTAATTAAATCGTGCAGATGAATTATTCCAACCGGTTGATTCTTATCATCCACGATAACGAGACTTGTAATCTTAAAATTTTCCATTTGCTGCAATGCAAATGAAGCAAGATAATCTGCTTTCAATACTTTTGGTCTAGTTGTCATTACATCGGAGGCTTTAAGTCCGGTTATATCGAGTGTTATTTCAAGCAGCCGTCTTAAATCACCGTCAGTTATAATTCCGGCAAGTTTTCCATTTTCATCTAAAACGCATGTTGTTCCAAGTCGTTTACTTGTAATTTCAATAATTACATCTTTAATTGATGTTTCAGTATTTACTCTGGGAATCTTTTCACCAGTTATCATTACTTCTTTAATTTTTAATGATAATCGTTTTCCTAAACTGCCACCAGGATGAAGGAATGCAAAATCTTTAGCTGTAAAATTTCTTTTCTTGAGTAATGAAACAGCAAGTGCATCACCCAAAGCTAATGTAGCAGTTGTTGATGCTGTTGGTGCAAGATCATAAGGACAAGCTTCTTCTTTAACTGAAATGTTCAGAAAAATATCACATTCCTTTGCGAGTTTGGATTCTTTATTACCGCTCATTGAAATAAGTTTTACATTTAATCTCTTTAGCATTGGCAGAAGATTTGAAATTTCTTCTGTCTCACCGCTTTTGGAAATTAGAATCACAACATCTTCACTTCGCACCATTCCAAGATCACCATGAAGAGCATCTGTGGGATGAAGATAAATAGCGGCTGTTCCTGTAGAGTTTAAAGTTGCAACTATTTTACGAGCAATCAATCCGGATTTACCCATACCGGTTAGAACTACTCTTCCGCTGGAAGTAAAAATTGTTTCAACTGCATTTACAAAATCCTCGTTTATGCTGTGTTGAAGATCCGCAATTGCTTCAGCTTCTATTCTTATTACTTCTCTGCCGTTGTCGATTATTTCGTTTGGGTTCAATTTTTCCTCTGCGATCATTTCTTGTTTTTAATTATCTGATCGATTTGTTTCATTTCAATTAAAAGTTCTTTTAGTTCACCAAGAGGTAACTGGCTTGCAGCATCACTTAAAGCGTTTTGGGGATCTGGATGAACTTCAAGAAACAAAGCATCAATTCCAACAGCCATAGCAGCGCGCGCAAGCGGTTTTATAAATTTTGGCTGCCCGCCACTAATTAAATCCTTACTAGGTAGTTGGACAGCATGAGTTGCATCCATAACAACCGGATACCCAAGTTCTCTCATTATTACAAGTGAACGCATATCAACAACAAGATTATGATAACCAAAAGTAGTTCCTCGCTCGGTTAACATAATTTTATTGTTTCCGGTTGAAGCTACTTTATCAGCTGCGTGCTTCATATCTTCAGGTGCAAGAAATTGTCCTTTTTTTATATTTACAACTTTCCCTGATTTTCCAGCAGCTATCAATAAATCTGTCTGTCGTGACAAGAAAGCCGGAATCTGTAAAATATCAACAGCATCAATAACCATATCCACATCGGATTCTGTATGAATATCCGTGACCACTGATAAATTTAATTGTGCTTTTACTTTTTTTAGAATAGCAACCGATTCCTTATCACCTAATCCCATAAAAGATTTTAGATTAGTTCTATTAGCTTTTTTAAAACTTGATTTGAATATAAAAGGTATCCCAACTTCAGCAGTAATATTTTTAATTTCTTCTGCCGTTTCGAGAATCATTTTTTCATTTTCAACAACACAAGGTCCGGCAATAAGTACAAATGGATTGTTATCACCGATTACTATTTGATTTAATTTAATTGACATAAGATTTTTTCTTTAATTACTTGTGAAAATATGAAAAATATAGGTCTTTATGAATAAATTATTTTGCCATGATTACCCCAAAAAAGATCTCTAACACAGCAGATAACCGTTAAAAGAAATTATGTTGGATATTTAGATTCATTATACTATACTCGCATCAACTTTTTACCGATTAATAAACTCAACATAGATATGGCAAAAAAATATTTTTCTCTTTTCCTGATTTTTTTATCGATTCAAATTTTTTCTCAGCCACAGCCAACACTTAGCTCATCAGAAATAAAACTTGCATTAAAAAAACTTGATGTACTTGGAAGTGTTTTGTACATCGCAGCTCATCCGGATGATGAAAATACTTCACTGATTGCCTACTTAGCTAAAGGAAAACTCTTAAGAACGGGTTATCTTTCTATGACTCGCGGAGACGGAGGGCAGAATTTAATTGGGACAGAACAATCTGATCAACTTGGAGTGCTGAGAACACAAGAATTACTTGAAGCAAGAAAACGTGATGGCGGT
Source organism: uncultured Ignavibacteriales bacterium (assembly GCA_937858935.1). GTDB lineage: Bacteria > Bacteroidota > Ignavibacteria > Ignavibacteriales > Ignavibacteriaceae > IGN3. The sequence goes on from CALLZX010000035.1 coordinate 3,873, forward strand.
GAACAGTTCTTTACACGAGCTGTAGATTTTGGATACTCTAAATCACCAGAAGAAACATTTGAGTTTTGGGAGAAAGAACAAATACTTAGTGATGTTGTCTGGGTAATAAGAAAATTCAAACCGGATGTAATCATAACTCGATTTCCACCAACCGGACAAGGCGGACACGGACATCACACAGCATCGGCAATTTTAGCATTAGAAGCTTTCGATTTAGCTAATGATCCTAAAGCATTTCCTGAACAATTAAAATATGTGAATATCTGGCAACCTAGAAGAGTTTTCTGGAATGCATGGCTTCCGGCATTGCAAAATGAAAAAATTGATCTTTCAAAAATTCCTACTTTAAATCTTGGTGAATACAATACCCTGCTCGGAAAATCTTATACAGAAATTTCTGCGTTAAGCCGTTCGATGCATAAGAGTCAGGGTTTTGGAGCCTCCGGTGTAAGAAATAATTTACTAAACTACTTCACTCTCCTTAAAGGTGATTCAGTATCAAATGATATGTTTGAAGGAATCGATTTAAGCTGGAATAAAGTTGATGGCGGTGATGAAATTCATGCTATTATCCAAAAGACAATAAATGAGTTTGATGATGATAATCCTTCTTCGAGTTTAGATAATTTATTTTTGATTTACGAAAAAATATTAAAATTAAAAGATGAATATTGGAAACAAGTTAAGCTTAAAGAAATAACAGAATTGATTCGATCATGTGCAGGTATATGGATTGAAGCTTTATCTGATAATGAATTCGTTTCGATTGACGATACATTAAATGTAACAACTTCAATTGTTAATAGGAGTAATTTTGAATTTGTACTAAATAAAATTGATCTTAGTTATTTAGAAAATGCAAAACAAACTTCGGAGCATTTAAAAAATGGGGAAATCGTTTCCCATAATCTTAAAATTTATATTCCCAATCTTCCAATATGGACTCAACCTTATTGGTTACAAAGTCCGTCTACGGTTGGAATGTATTTTATTGCTGAGCAAGAATTGAGAGGACTTCCGGAAGAAAAGGCTCAATTGAATTGTGATTTTACAATTTCATATAAAAATTATTTATTAAATCTTTCTGTACCCGTTTATTACAGAATCACAGATCCTGTTGATGGTGAAATCTATAAATCAGTTGTTATAACACCACCTGTTACAGTTACTATTGAAAAGGATATTTATTTTTTAAATGGAACGGCTAAAAAAGAAATAAAATTAACTCTACAATCGTTTAAAAAAATGCTTACAGGTCGAATATTGTTAGAGGCAAGTGAAGGGTGGAAAATTGAACCAAATGTACATGGTTTTATATTTGACAAGAAATATCAGAAAAAGGATTTATACGTAAATATTATACCATCAATAAAACAGAATTCAGCAGATATTTCAGCAGAATTTAAATTTAATAATAAATCATATTCTACAGGGATAACCCGAATAGAATACAAACACATCTTACCACAAACTATTTTCTTTGATGCAAAATCAAAACTGCAATTATTTGATTTTGACAAAGATGGAGTAAAAAATATTGGATATATTGTTGGTTCCGGTGATAAGATTCCAGACTTTCTAACAGAACTTGGATTTGAAGTTACGTTACTTGATGATAAAAATTTCAGCTCAAATAATCTTAGCCGTTTTGATGTAATAATAACAGGAATTAGAGCTTACAATACTCGGGATAATCTTGCAGCATTCCATAAAGAACTCGTAAAATATGTTGAGTCTGGTGGAACATTGATTTCACAATACAACACAACAGGTGATTTGATTATTGAGCCAGGCGTACTTCCTCTAAAATTATCACGAGATAGAGTGACTGATGAGAGCTCGGAAGTAAATATCTTAAACAGCAGTCATCAGGTTTTTAACAAACCATTTAATATTACAAAAGATGATTTTAATGGATGGATACAGGAACGTGGATTATATTTCCCAAATGAATGGGATAAAAATTACGAAGCATTACTTTCCATGAATGACAAAGGCGAAACTCCTAAAAAGGGTTCATTATTAATTACAAAGTATGGTAAAGGAACATTTGTTTATACCGGTCTATCATTCTTCAGAGAAATTCCCGCAGGAGTTGAAGGGGCAATAAAATTATTTATCAACTTACTTTATTCCGGTAAATAGATGAAAGATAATTTCGAAAAAAATATTGAAGACAAATCGCCATTTCTCGGCTCATGGAATAAAATATATTTGATGGTATTTGGTGAAATGATAATTCTAGTTGCCTTATTCTATCTCTTCACAAAGGTTTTTAGTTGAGTACGATTGACTGGATAGTTATGTGTGGATTTACCGGCTTCATCGTTTTCTATGGAGCATGGAAAACCCGCAAAACCAAAGATGTTGATGATTATTTGCGAACAGGAAAAACCAGCTCGTGGTGGGTTGTTGCTTTATCAATTATGGCTACACAAGCAAGTGCAATAACATTTCTTTCAACACCGGGACAAGCTTATGTGGATGGAATGCGTTTTGTACAGTTCTATTTGGGCTTACCAATAGCTATGATAGTTCTTTCAATTACCGCTGTTCCAATTTACAGTAAACTAAATGTTTATACTGCTTACGAATATCTTGAAAAACGATTTGATCTTAAAAATCGTGTATTTGGCAGTGTTTTGTTTCTTAGTCAACGTGGACTTGCTGCGGGGTTTACTATTTATGCACCAGCATTAATACTGTCTGTAATTCTCGGATGGGACCTCAATATTACCATCGTACTCATAGGTATAATGGTAATTATTTACACTTCAATTGGCGGAACAAATGCAGTTAACAAAACTCATATCTTGCAAATGATCATAATTACATTAGGAATGTTTGCATCATTTTTTATGATCTACATCCTTCTACCAAAAGATATTTCTGTAATTGATGCCGCATTCATTGCCGGGAAACTTGGTAAATTAAATGCAATTGATTTTTCTTTTAATTTTAATGATAGATATACATTCTGGTCAGGAATTATTGGCGGAACTTTTTTAATGTTAAGTTATTTTGGAACTGATCAATCGCAGGTTGCAAGATATCTTGCCGCAAAAAATATAACGCAAAGCAGGATGGGTTTGCTAGTAAACGGCTTAGTAAAAATTCCAATGCAATTCATAATTTTATTTATTGGTGCGATGGTATTTGTATTTTTTCAATTCGTTACTCCCCCGCTATTCTTTAATCCGGTTGAAACAGAGAAAGTAAAGTCTAGTTCGTATTCGAATGAATATTCAATATTAGAAAATAATTTTGAAATATTACAAAATCAAAAAAGAGAAAAACTGCGTGCAATGCTGGATGAAAGTTCAAGATCAGGTTTAAGTTCAAGTGAGAATATTAAGAATGAATTAACAACAATTTCAAAAAATGAACAAGTAATTAAAGCAAGTGCAAAGGAAATTATTAAAAAAAATAATCCCGATGCAGATACAAACGACACAAATTATATTTTCATCACTTACATTGTTAACTATCTTCCTATTGGATTAATCGGTTTATTACTCGCAGCTATAATTGCGGCATCAATGTCTTCAACATCCGCAGAATTAAATTCGTTAGCTTCAACTTCACTTATTGATATTTATCAAAGACTAATTAATAAAAATGGAAGTGATAAACATTATCTGAAGTTTTCTAAGTATGCAACTGTTGGTTGGGGTATATATGCAATCATCTTTGCCCTGCTGGCAAGTGAATTAGGTTCATTGATTGAAGCGGTAAATATTCTTGGTTCACTTGTGTACGGAACAATATTAGGAATTTTTCTTGTTGCGTTTTATACTAAAAAAATTTCCGGTGATTCTGTTTTTATAAGTGCAGTGATAGCTGAAGTTGTGGTTATTTATTCTTTCCTCTTCACATCAATTCCCTTTTTGTGGTATAATGTTATTGGATGTGTAATTGTGTTCGTACTTAGTTTTATCCTTAATCCTATCTTGCCCTTAAAGGAAATCCGCTAAAAAGTATTTACCAATACTTACTTGTTAAATCTCTTATCCTTATTTTTTGGAGTAAATATTAATTCAACAATGGCAAACGACAGAAAAAATCAAATAATACGGGCAGCAGCAAAAAGATTTGCAAGACATGGTTTAAATAAAACTACTCTTGATGAAGTCGCACGGGATATTCGTATCGGCAAAGCTACTATCTATCATTACTTTACCTCTAAAGATGATTTATATTTTGCTACTCTCAAATGGGAGTGTGAGAATTTTATTGAACAGGTTAAAATCATTTTAGAAAAGGATAATGATTCTCTGACACAAAAACTTAATGATTACTTTGGTCAGAAAGAAGTTGTTTCAGAGAATAATAAACTTATTCATGAAGCGTTGCTAACGTTTTTTAATGAAAAGTCATTTGAACAGGAAAAAGAAATAATAAATTGGTTGTTAGTTAAAGAAGCAGATTTAATTAAACATTTTTTAACAAAACATTATTCTCATAGAATCAAAAAAACAAGTTCAACTTTTCCTAATTTTATAGTAATGAACAGCTGGGGAATGTTTTTTGCCAATAAGCTTAATGCGTTATTAGATGCTTCAAAAGCTGAAGAAACTAAAGCACTGTTTATAGAATCACTTGAAACAATTTTAGGCTAGGGTGTTGTTTCGGTTTTATCATCCTCATTATCACTATCGTCCTCTCCAAAAATATATTTTTCATACTTGTGTTTTATCATTTGCGCCTCAACAATGAAGAAAACATCTTCCGCAATATTAGTTGCGTGATCTGCCAATCTTTCAAGTTCTCTTGAAATAACCAGTAAGGCAACAGCAGCTTCAATATTTTCAGGACTCAGTTTCATAATTGATTTTAGTATCTGATGATTTTCTGCATTTAATCTATCAACCACATCATCGGTTAGAATCACTTCTTTTGCAAGTTCAGGATTTCCACCAATAAAAGCATCGATTGAATTTTTTAACATTCGCTTTGTAAGATTGAACATTTCTTCAAGTTTAGTGTCGTGAAAAAATTCAGGTTTTTTTTGAATCAGAACTACATTCTCAGCAATGTTCACAGCAATATCACCAATTCGCTCAAGGTTACTGTTAATTGTAAGTGAAGACATAATATACCGTAAATCCATTGCAACCGGCTGAGCCAGAGCAAATATTTTCTGACAAATCTTATCAATCTTAACATCATACTTATTTACTTTCCTATCTCTATCAATAACAGATTGGGCTAATTCTAAATTCTCATCTTCAAAAGATTTAATTGCAAACTGTACTTGCTCATCTACAAGACTGCACATTTTTATAACGCGCGTTTTTAATTTTTCAAGATGTTCGTCTAATAATCTTTCCATTTGTTCTCCGACTTAATTTTAACAATCAATAATTTTCAATTTATGTAATTGTCATCTCAAAGTTGTTTTTGATAGTGAAATCTGTTTAATCCAATTCTCAGATTTCTCTCTTTGTTCGAAATGACTACATAAAATGCGATCAACCAAATCTTCCGGTAACGTAATCCTCAGTCTGTTTTTTTGAAGGGTTAGTAAAGATTTTAGTTGTTCTATCATACTCAATTAATTCACCAAGATAAAAGAATGCTGTCATATCACTAACACGTGCGGCCTGCTGCATATTATGTGTCACTATAACAATAGTATATCTTTGTTTCAAATCGTGAATCAGTTCTTCAATCTTCGCAGTTGAAATTGGATCCAAAGCACTTGCCGGTTCATCCATTAAAATTATTTCCGGTTCAACTGCAAGAGCACGAGCGATACATAATCTTTGCTGCTGTCCGCCAGAAAGACTAAGTGCATTTTCGTTTAATCTATCTTTAACTTCATCCCAAATTGCGGATTGAACACAAGTACGTTCTACAATTTCATTAAGGGTTTTTTTATCATTAATTCCATTTATCTTTGGTCCATATACAATATTTTCATAAATGGTTTTTGGAAACAGATTTGATTTTTGAAAAACCATTCCAATATTTTTTCTAAGATTTACGACATCAATATTCTTATCATAAATATTAACACCATCCACAGATACTTCACCTTCAATTCTAACATTGTCTATCAAATCATTCATTCGATTTAGAACTCGTAGAAATGTTGATTTACCGCAACCTGATGGACCAATAAACGCTGTTACTCTTTTATCAGGAATGTTCAGCGTTATATTTTTTAACGCCTGTTTATTTCCGTAGTAAAGATTAAGATCCTTTGTAACTATTTTAATTTCTTTCATTTGTTTTTTCGATTTTAATATTAAAGTCTTCCTAAACTTTTTCTGAATCTGTATCTAAAAATAATTGCAGTAATATTCAATAAAAATGTTAGAACAATTAAAACTAAAGTTGAACCGTATTGAATCGGCAATGTTTTAGTTGGATTGGATGATTGTGTTGCCAAAATAAATATATGGTAAGCCAAATACATAAATTGTTTTGCCGGATTAATCATCGGGATACAATAATCTCCGATACATAAATCTGTAACTGGAAGATTTGGAAGAAAAAATGCTGCACCAAGAAATAAAATTGGCGCTGTCTCACCGGCTCCTCTACTTACCGCTAAAATTGTTCCAGTTAAAATTCCGGGACGAGCCTGCGGCAGAACAACATTTTTAATTGTTTGCCATTTTGTTGCTCCTAATCCATAAGAAGCATCACGGTGAGATTTAGGTACTGAATTTAATGCTTCAAGAGTTGATACAATTACAATTGGAAGTACGAGCACTGCAAGTGTTGCTGAAGCCCAAATTAATGCAGGTTGCCCGAATAACAAACCTGTTTCAAGAACCTCATCCATTCCTCTACCAATAAACAGAATAAAAAATCCTAATCCAAACAAACCAAAGACTATAGATGGAATTCCAGCAAGATTATTTATAGAAGTTCTAATGATTCTATTAAAAAAAGTATCTTTTGCATATTCATTAAGATAAATAGCAGAGCAAACTCCAAGTGGAACAGCAAGTAAAATCATAATAAACGTAACAGAAATCGTTCCAAATATTGCAGGCCAAATTCCCCCTTCGGTCATATTGTTTTTAGGATCATCAAAAATAAATTCAAATGAAATAGTCCCAATTCCCTGCGTAATAATTTTTCCTAATAGAAGCAAAAGTGCTAAAACCAAAGAGAAGAACATAATTCTTACTATCCACATGGATATCGTTCCAACAAAATCTCTTTTCTTTTTATGCAGTGCTAACATTTGTTATCCATTAAAAAGTATTTTTCTTTCTCATCCTGTTAATAATTATTTCTGCAATAAGATTTAGAATAAATGTTATTGTAAACAAAACTATTCCAATAAAGAACAGTGAATAGTAATGATCTGAACCTTGGGACACTTCTCCCATTTCCGCAGCTATTGTCGCTGTCATCGTTCTTACACTTAAAAAAATATTTGATGTAATATTAGCAGCATTACCAGCAGCCATAAGCACGATCATTGTTTCTCCAATTGCTCTGCCAAATCCTAAAATTATACTTGCACTTACTCCGCTAAAAGCTGCTGGGAGAATTACTTTGCTAATTGTCTGCCATTTTGTTGCACCTAATCCATAAGAAGCCATTCGTAAATCATTTGGAATTGAGTGCAGTGCATCTTCTGTTAATGATGCTATAACTGGAATAATAACAAATGATAATCCTATTGATGCGACAAATGCATTTAGCCGATTATCCGGATGAAGCAAATCATTAAAGAATGAAGCACCAATAACCAGCATAATAAATCCAATTACTACTGTTGGAATTCCTGCAAATAATTCTATTAGCGGTTTTAAAAATTCTTTCCATTTTGGATTTGCAACCTCGGAAAGATATATACCGGCGGCAACTCCAAATATTGTGGAAATAATTGTAGCAGGAATTGCAGTCATTAATGTTCCAAGTATTAATGGAACGAGTGAGAATCTGGGATCATCTGATGTTGGATACCATTCGAAAATAGTTTTTGTTGTACCATCAGCAGCAGTTCTGTATGAATAAAGGAAATCTAATAAACCAATATGTTCTAAAGCCCTAAAGCCTTCTTTAAACAAAAAGATAAATATCAGTATAATGAAAATTAGTGCGGCTACACCGTTAAGTGTAAAAAATAATTTTATCAAAGATTCTTTTGTACGAGTAAACTTGTGAATTTTTTTACCGTATTTGGAATCCTCTGATTTAGAATAAAACTCTTGTTCTTTTTCGTTCATTTGAAATATTTTAATACTTTATCATTCTGAGCTTACCAAATTGTGATCAAAAATTATATGGCAAGTCATCCTTCAACAAACTCAGTATGACAAATAGAGTTAAAAATTGTAGTACAAAGTTAATCTTCCAGTTATGGATGAATCAAAAGATCTCCCATCAGGAAGACTTTCATAAGATTCATAAATTACGTTTGGAATAATAGAAATATTTTTATCGGCTTTAAAGTCTAGACCGGCAATAAAATAATTTCTTGAATCACCTTTAAAATCATTATCCATATTTGCATCGAAGAAGTCATATCTTAGTAAAGCTGCAAAAAATTCACTAAACCAATAAGAACCAAATGCGGAAATTCCTACGGCATTTTGACTTTTCAATTCAGGTCCATTTGCCCCACTTACTGTTGCGCTGTTTTGATTGATCTGGATAGCTGCTTCAATACCAAAACTGTATTTATTTTTTTCAGCATATCCTAAAAATATTGAACTAAGAATTGAATTATGTGGCAGTGTTTTGCCTTCATTTTTGGGATCTTCAACGGAAGCTCTTGCTTTAAAATCACCGGTCACAGCAACTGAAAAATTGCTAAAAGGTTTGAAATCGAATGCAGCGTAATATCTATTGTATTTGTCCGTTTCGGGATTGTTAGCACTATTACTGCCAAACATAACTGAGTAATTAGCGCTACCGCTTTCTACAAGCTTTCCTCGTAACACAATTCCAAAATCACGAGAAGCAACAAATCCCCTTAGATCCTGAACTGTTTTTTCTAGTGAACGGTATCCCCAATATTTTTCAGAAACCTCAAAAGACGCTGTAGGCTGAATACCAAAGATTAAATCACTGCCGCTAAAAATATTTTTCCACTTTATATATGCATCTTTAACAAATACTCCAATTCTACCATTTGTAGTATTTGCTTTTGAATCTGCTTCCAGTCTGAATCTAGCCATAAACTTTTCTGATATATCCGCATCATAATTTAATGCTGCACGTCTGAGAGCAAATCCGTTTATATCTTGCAAACCGTCCACAGCAACATTTTTAAAACTTGAAAAAGCAGTATCTCTTGCTATGTTATAAAAGTAATCCGCAAATACCTGCCCGGTAAATTTACCAAAATTAGTTTCTTGCGTATAACCGCTTGAACTTAAGAACATGATTATAGAAATTATCAGTAATCTGATTTTCATTTTCTCTCTCGTTTTCGACTAAATAAATACCAGGCAAGTTGCTCTCTCCAAAGCAACTTATCCGTTTGACTAACTATTTTTTAGGAGGTAGTGGAATATATTCCATAGTCTTAACAACATCCTGTCCTTCTTGTGAAATAATGAAATCCATAAACTCTTTTAACTTACCGGTTGCTTCTCCATTCGTAAAGCAATACAAGTAACGTGAAATTGAATAATCACCGCTCCATATAACATCATAATTTACTTTATTATTTTCTGCTGGTGATATTGCAATAGAATTCTCATCTTTCTTTATGTGCAATATCTTAACATCATTTCTTTCTGCAAAATAACCAACACCGCCGTAACCAATGCCTTTTTTATCTCTTGCAACTGCCTCACCGAGTGCTGCTGTTCCTTGTAAAACTTGTGTTGCGGTAGAGTAATCAACTTGTTTACCATTTACTTTTCCGAGCACATGTTCTTTAAAGAATTCATAAGTACCACTGCTATTTTCTCTGCCGTAAAGTGTAATTGGCATATCAATGCCGCCAACCGATTTCCAGTTTGTAATTTTACCAGAAAAAATATCGCTTACTTGCTTAATGGTTAGATTGTCTATTTTACTTTCGCGATGAACAATGACTGCAATACCATCAAGTGCAACTTGGTAAACAAAGGGAGTTACCCCTTTTGCCTTTGCATCGTCTAGTTCTGCAGATTTTAATTCACGCGATGAGTTGGCAATTTCAGTAGTTTTATTTAGAAGTGAAGCAACACCAGTTCCTGAACCACCGCCTGTTACCTGAATTGAAACATCCGGATGAAGTTTCATATATTCTTCCGCCCATTTTTGAGAAAGGTTGACCATCGTATCAGAACCTTTTATAGTAATAACAGTTTTTTCAGCTTCATCAGTTTTTTTCTTACAGCCAATAAATAGCGTGGGGACAATTACCAATACAGCTAAAAGATAAGTTAAAATTTTCTCTCGTTTCATATTATTTCCTTTTCGTTATTAATTATCGAAATAGTTTAATTTTTATTGTAGAAATATATCAGAAAGCTGCAAGATGCACTGCCATCCAATGTTAAATTAATGTTAAATCATTAAAATTTCTGCAATCTTTGCTACAAAAATCTAATATTTGTAACTCTCTTACGATTTAGGTAGATATTTTTTATTTGATCCATTAAATTGATATAAAAAGTAAAATTATCTTATAGGTTAAAAATGGCCGATTTTTTCCACACATGGCTTCCGTTTATATATTTGTACGGAGTTGGTGGAGTATTTTTCTTTGCCGGAATGTACATTATTATTAAAAGCGGTGCATTAAATCGTAATCGCAAACAGCATAGATGGTGGATAAAAGTATTATACGGTGGTTATTTCTCTTTTATGATTTTACACGCTTTTTTGATTATTGCAGCATTATATTTTTAAGCGATATGAAAAGCTGAAAACAATGAAATAACTGGTTATCATGGATCAATTCACTAGGAAGTAATTTAATTTGCAATCTATATTAACATTATAATTTTTTAGGATTTTTATGCCCACTTTTGCAAATACCTGGTTACCTTTTATATACCTATATGGTGTTGGGGGAGCTTTCTTTTTAAGTGGAATGGTACTTATTAAAAAAGCTAACGCTGTGAATTTTGAAAAGAAAAGACATCGTTATTGGTGGAAAGTTACCATTTTTGGTTTCTTCTACTTTATGGTTATACATGCTCTGATGATATTAGCTGCATTATATCTCTAATTAATAAAAAAATATTCGCTTAAAATATTTCACAAAAAAAATTTGAATAAAATCTTATGGAAGTACATCACAGTTTAGGCACATCAACCGATTGGATTGTTATGATTGTTTACTTCATTGCAATTATGGTTTTCGGATCATACTTCGGCAAGTATAATCGTACAACTACAGATTTCTTTTTTGGCGGAAGACGATTTGCATGGTGGTTAATAGCTATGTCTATTGTTGCTACCGGAGTCGGAAGTCATAGTTTTATAAAGTACTCAGCAAAAGGATTTACGGACGGATTCGCATCTACGATGACATATATGAACGATTGGTTCTTTGTTCCATTTTTTATTTTTGGATGGCTTCCGATTATTGTTTACACAAGAATTCGATCAATACCCGAATACTTTGAAAAAAGATTTTCACCAGGAACCAGATTTCTTGCAACCATTTTAATTTTACTTTATATGATTGGTTACGTAGGTATTGGATTTTTAACGATGGGAAAAGCCATCCTGCCATTGCTGCCTCAGGATTTTACATTACTCGGGATTCATTTTCAAACAACTTTGATGGGATTAGTAATTGTTATCGCATTGATAGTTGGAATTTATATTACTTACGGCGGACAAACAGCAGTTATCTTTACAGATCTAGCACAAGGATTTGTATTGATATTTGCAGGCGGCTTAGTCTTTTTTCTTGGTATCGATTACATTGGCGGATTTGGATTGTTCTGGGATCTGCTCCCAACAACGTGGAAACTACCTTTAGCACATTTTAATGATCCACCCGGATTTAATTTTGTTGGAATATTTTGGCAGGATGGTGTTGCTGGTTCAGTTGGATTTTTATTTATGAACATGGGTTTGGTAATGCGTTTTATGGCAACCAAAAGTGTGGATGAAGGACGTAAAGCAGCAACATTTAATATTTTATTTATGCTTCCATTATCTGCAATTGTTGTAGGTAATGCTGGCTGGATTGCAAAAGCAATTTCAGTTGCTAATCCAGAAGTTGTACCGCCAAACACAAACCCTGATGCAGTATTTGTTGTAGTTGCAAACATAATTTCGCATCCTGGTGTATTTGGTTTTGTTATGGCTGCGCTAACAGCAGCGCTTATGTCTACTGTTGATACTTTGCTTAATGCAACTGCGGCAGTTTATATAAATGATATACACCGACCAGCAAAAAAGTGGTTATCAAAAAAAGTTCAAACCTGGAAAGAAGAAGATAAACAAGAGTTAAGTGCGGCAAGAATTGCAACAGCACTATTTACAATTATGGGTGTACTTGCAGTAATACCATTTAGTGCTTTCCCAACTGTGTATGAAGCGCATGGTTTCTTTCACTCAACACTTACCCCACCACTAGTTGTAGCAATATTTCTTGGAGTATTCTGGAAGAAATTTACAAACGCTTCTGTTGTTGCAACATTTGTAGTTGGAGTTGCTTTAATGGTACTTGGGATGTATTATCCAAAACCGCTTATTCAAATATTTGATCACGGAACTGCATACGATGCAAAACATCCTTACACATACATTGGTGCTTTATATAATTTATTTGTTTGTGTGTTTGTTGGAGTGCTAACTACCGTTACAAGTTCCTGGCAGATTAAATTTATTGAAAAAATAAAAACTAACCCGAATCATAAATCTATAATGAGCGGTATTACATTTGTATCCGGTGCAATTTTTGTAATGATAATTTTTAATGTTACTACCCTGCCAATTCTTTTAACTCTTACCGCTGTAATGTTAGTTTTCGTTGTGCTTGCATCAAACTACTATTCAAAATATTCTGAAGGAACTCACACAGAAGGTTTAACTGTATGGGGTATTGCGAAAGCAAAAGAAACATTTAAAGGAAGTAAAGTAAATGAGCGTGATGGTGAAGTAGTTAAAGTTAATTGGAAATTAAAAGATGATTCTGATGATTTAATGCATTTTTCTAAAAACGATATGGCAAAGATGGCTGCAGACCAAGGCGATTTAGTTTACATTTGTGATGCAAGGAAATATCTTGGCGGATTAAAATCAGTTCACAGCACTTATGGTGAACCGCACAATGAAGACGGCATTGTATATATTACCCAGGAACATATTGATCAAGGTCAGTTTGTTACGGGAAAAGTTTTAACTGCTGAGAAGGAAATGTAGGAGCAATTTACAAGGCATAATTTATAATGTACAATTAAGAATTACTTTTTAGTTGTACATTTTTTATTTTATGCTCATTGTTTAGTTCATAATCTAACAATTATCCATTCACAATCTATTCTAGGTACCTCCATAACAGTTTTAAGTTGATAGTTGGAATTGTAATTAATCTGGAGCCAGGATTGAAAACTTTATTTCCATCAGTAAAACAAATAACTTTTTAATCAAATTCATACCACGAACATGCTATTTAAAATCCTGAGTTTATTCGGTAATTTTTTTATAACTAAATAACTAATAATGCTTACTAAAAAGCTTTGTTTTTTTAAAATGTTATGGTAAAAATTATATTCTACAAAATTGTTACAAGGGAGAAATTCTAAAATGTTATCAAAGAAACAAAATTTGTTAAGTTTAACTCCAATGCTTATCTTTTTATTTTTTTCAGAAGTATTAGGTATTACAACCATAACAGCAGACAATCCAAATTTTCAGTACACAGGCAGAATTGACTTTTCAGTAATTGATAAACCAATGATTTATTGGCCCGGTTCATATATCAAGGCAAATTTTGAGGGACAATTGATTATGATTATGTTGGATGATCAAACAGGACAATCATACTATAATGTTTTTATAGATAATGATTTTAATAACCCTCGATTAATTGATTGTGTTGCAGGAACTCATACTTACCTTGTATCTGCATCTTTTACAGATACTGTGCATACATTGCTTATTTTTCGCCGAACAGAAGCTTCAACTGGTCCCACAAAGTTTTTAGGGATTCAAATTAATGATGGAAAAACTTTACACACACCACCAGCAAGACCAGAACACAAAATTTTGTTTTATGGCAATTCCATAACCTGCGGTATGGGTAACGAAGCTCCCGATGCCAGTGGTGATGATAATATGCTTCACGAAAATAATTTTTTATCATTCGGTGCCATCACATCACGCATACTAAATACAGATTATATGTGTACAGCAAAAAGCGGAATTGGAGTTATGATAAGCTGGTTTGATATGGTTATGTCTGATTATTATTATCGTTTGAATCCTGATGACTCAACAAGTAATTGGGATTTTAATGAATTTGTACCCGATGTTGTTGTGATAAATCTTTTGCAGAATGATAGCTGGTTAATCGGAAATTTAAATCCCGTGCCGGATTCATCTCAACGAGTTGCTGCATACATGGATTTTGTTCGTGAGATTCGTCAGCATCATCCAAATGCTTTTATTGTTTGTGCATTAGGCAGCATGGATGCTACAAAAATTGGTTCGCCCTGGCCAGGTTATATTGAAACAGCGGTAACAAATCTTCAATCGATGGATAGTGATACATTACTTGGTACACACTTCTTCCCTTTCGATCCAGCCTGGACAAAACATCCTCGAGTTCGTCATCATCAAGTGATGGCACAAAACTTAGCAAATTATATAAACAATGAAATGGGTTGGATAACTGATGTAGAAGATAATTATTTAACAGAATTACCTGAAAATTTTGAACTTATGCAAAACTATCCGAATCCATTTAATCCATCTACAACTATAGATTACACAATTACAGAACCCGGCAACATTAAAATCGTGATCTTTGATGTACTTGGCAGAGAAATTAATACCTTGGTAAATGAATATAAAGGAGTTGGAAGATATAAGGCAGTTTTCAGTGCCGGCATTCTGTCATCAGGGATATATTACTATCAATTGATCACAGAAAATAATTTCAAAACAAGATCTATGATTCTGCTCAAATAACATTACGCATAAGATTTTTGGACTTGTCATTTATGGTTTTTCAATAAGTGACAGGTCATTTCTCTATGATCAAATCCAAATAAATTGTTATGTTCGGTCTTATTAGAAAACAAAGAAATAAGTCTGCTTCTTAATTTATACCTCTCTTTTCATTAAATTACTGTCATTAAAAACAAGCAAATGATTAAATGGAATATTTTATAATATTTTTCCTTATTGTGCTCAACGGTTTATTTGCAATGTCAGAAATCTCACTTGTTTCATCTAAGCGAGCACGCTTAGAAGAAAAAGCAAAAAAAGGCAGCAGCGGCGCAAAAACAGCTCTTAAACTTTTAGATGAACCGGAAAAATTTCTTTCAACTGTTCAAATAGGCATTACTCTTGTTGGGATAATCGCAGGAGCTTTTGGCGGATTAACTCTTGCAGATGATCTTACACCTACTTTTGAAAAGATTACATGGCTAGCTCCTTATGCAAGACAAACTGCAATAGTGGTAATTGTTTCGGTGATAACTTACTTTTCCTTGATTATCGGAGAACTTGTACCTAAAACTATTGCTTTTAATAATCCCGAAGGTATAACAATTACTCTCGCCCCATTTATGAAATTTCTTTCCTGGATTACTACACCGATCGTTGCTTTTTTGAGTTTATCAACTAAAGTTTTTTTAAAAATATTGATGATCAAACCAAAGGATGAAACTCCTGTTACAGAAGATGAATTAAAAATATTAATTGAAAAAGGAGCACAGTTTGGAACTCTTGAACATCGCGAATCAGAATTGCTTAAACGAATATTCAGATTTGGTGATAGAAGAGCGTATTCAATTATGACTAATAGACAAGATGTTATACTGATTGATGTAACTGAGTCTCCTGAAAACATAGCTAATCGAATCTATGAAAACACTTTTTCGAGATATCCGGTGTATGATGGAGAACAGGAAAACATAATTGGAATTTTTACAATTAAAGATTTTTTTCATAAACTGAATACGGATAAGAATTTTTCAATAAAAGATATATTAACACAACCTTTGTTTATTCCTGATAACATCACCGGAATAACTGTGTTTGAGAAATTCCGAGATAGCAAAACTTATGTTGCAGTTGTAATTGATGAGCATGGTTCTTTTGAAGGGATAATAACATTACACGATCTTATAGAGAATATTTTTGGTGATTTACCTGACCTGAATGAAAATGAAGACCCTGAAATATTTAAACGTGAAGATGGATCAATGCTTATTGATGGAAGTATTTTATTGGATGAACTTAAAGAAAAACTACAAATAAGTTTTGAGGAAGATGCCGACTATACAACTCTTGGTGGATTTATGATGTTTAAGCTGAATAGAATTCCAAAGGTCGGCGATAAGATTAAGTTCGATAATTACACTCTGGAAATTGTTGACATGGATGGTAATCGAGTTGATAAAGTACTTGTAAGTCTGCTTGGTGTTTAATTTTATTCATAATTGTATTAGTAATTGATAAAAGTCAGCTAATTCGTGAGAATATTAATCAAGTATAATCATTTTTTTTCGATACAAATTGCATTCAAAAACCAATTTTCTTTACATTTCCGTTACTGATAAGGATAATATTGTAAAATTAATCATTTACTAATTACTATGATTAAGTTACGAACTAATTACATTTCTGTATTCTCCAATTACTTTATTAGTACACCGTTATTTATTTCAAATAGAACTTTTCAATTTTCAATATACTTTATTAGACTTTACAATTTTGTTAAAGTCGGAGTGGAAAAGAATGAATAAAAAAACAAATGATTTGAACAAAATTAAAAAGAAAATCACCTCAACATTAAAATATTTTGAGAAGAACAAATCGCTGGATAAGAAGATTTTGGAAAATTTTATCAATGACATTAATCAAATGCAAAAAGGTTCATTATCACAACAAGAAATTTTTTTTAGAACTACCCTATATAGCATTGGCGATGGTGTAATCACTACTGATTTAAATGGAAAAATTCAGCAGATGAATCCTGTTGCAGAAAAACTTTGCGGATGGAAAGAATCGGAAGCAAAGAACAAATCGTTCGAAACTGTTTTCAAAATTATAACCGAGATAACAAAAGTAAAATGTGAAAATCCTGTAAAAAGAGTATTGAAAAGCAAACATACTATCGGGCTTGCAAATCATACTCTGCTTATATCAAAAACCGGTAAAAAAATTCCTATTGCAAATAGCAGTTCACCAATTAAAAATGATAAAGGAAAAATTATTGGCGTTATTATTGTATTTAGGGATCAAACCAGGGAACGAGAAAAAGAAAATACTTTAGAAGAAAGAGAAAGAAAATACTCCACATTAGTTAGTAACCTTCCTGGTTTTATTTATCAATGTGCAAATGATAAATACTGGACAATGGAATTTACTAGTGATGGCTGTAAGAAGATCACCGGCTATACTCCAAGTGATTTTATTAAAAATAACAAAATAGCTTTCAATGATATTATTCACCCTGATTACAAAAAAACAATTTGGAATAAGTGGCAAAAGATTTTAAAGGAAAGAACATATTTCGAGTTTGAGTATCCAATTATTGCTAAGAATGGAAAACTAAAGTGGATTTGGGAGCGTGGTAGAGGAGTTTATTCAGCCAATGGCAAATTACTATTTCTTGAAGGTTTTATAGAAGATATAAGTGAACGAAGGAAAACTGAAGAATCTTTGCGGCTTAAAAATATTGTATTTGAATCATCTATAACTGCTAACAGTATTGCAAATCTTGAAGGAAAACTAATTGATGCAAACGCAGCTTTTCTAAATTTCTGGGGTTATAAAAGTAAATCCAAAGTGCTGGGTAAATCATTAAATGTATTTATTAAAAGTAAAAATGATGTTGTAAAAATTCTTTCAACACTCAATAAAAAAGGCGTTTGGGAAGGTGATTTTCTTGCTAAGCGAAGTGACCGTTCAGAATTTATCGCCCATGGTTTAGCAACTACAGTCGTTGACAATAAAGGGAAAATTATTGGCTATCAATCTTCTGTCCTGGATGTAACTGATAAAAACAAAACTGAAACACTGCTTAAGGAAAGCGAAAACAGATACAAGACATTTTTTAATAATTCACCGGATGCAATTTTTCTTGCCGATCCTGAGTCTGGAGAAATTGTTAATGCAAATAAAGCAGCATTGCAGCTTCTAAAAATGTCATATTCCAAAGTAGTAGGGATGCATCAATCGCAACTACACCCAAAGCGATTAGAAAATTATTCAACAAAAGGATTTGAGGAGCATAAAGAAGAAAATGGGCTAGTTAAACCTATTGAAAATTATGTTTTAACAGCAACTGGAGAAGAAATACCTGTCGAGGTTTTAGCAAGCAAATTAAAGATAAATGGAAAAACAGTTATTCAAGGTGTTTTCAGAAACATTTCTGAAAGAAGAAGGATTGAAAAAGCACTAAAGGAAAGTGAAAATAAATTCCAGTTATTCTTCGAGCATTCTAAAGATGCAATGCTGCTGTTAGATGGTAAAGTATTTTTTGATTGTAATAATGCCGCCGTTGAGATGTTGGGCTATAACAACAAATCTGAGATGCTTTCTGTTCATCCGTCAAAACTATCTCCCGATTTTCAACCGGATGGAACAGCATCTTTTACCAAAGCCGAAAAAATCATGACCCAGGCATATAAAGAGGGATTTGTTCGATTTGAATGGATACATCGAAAAATGAATGGTGATGATTTACCTGTTGAAGTTATGTTAACGTCTATTCCACTCGCAGGGAAACAAATTTTATTTACTGTATGGAGAGATATAACCGAGCGTAAGACTATTGAATCAGAAATACAAAAAAGTAGAGATAGAATGCAATTATTGGTTGAGGGTACACCGCATCTATTCTTTTATATGCAAAACCTTGATGGAAAAATTGAATACATCTCACCATCGGTTGAGAATATTACGGGTTACTCCGTTTCTGAATGGTACAATCAAAATACCTGGTTTATTACTGATTCTCCGATTAATCAAAATGCAAGAAAAAGAACTTGGGAACATCTAAGCGGAATTATTAATAATGATCCTGTTTATGCAGAAATATTACATGCTAATGGCAGCAAAGTTATGATAGAGATATATGAACGGCCTATAATTAAAGAAGGAAAAGTACTTGGGTTACACGGTGTAGCACACGACATATCAGAAAGAATTCGATTCGAACAAAATCTAAAAGAAAGTGAAATCAGCTATCGGGGATTATTTAATAGTGTATCAGAAGCAATTTATATACTGGATGAGAATGGTATTTTTATTGATATCAATGAAGGTGCTCTGGAGATGTATGGATATGGGCGAAACGAATTGATCGGCAAGACTCCCGAATTTGTTAGTGCACCAAATAAGAATGATTTAAGTAGTGTTGCAGCTGCATTAGGGAAAGCATTTGAAGGCGAAAAGCAGCAATTTGAATTTTGGGGTAAGAGAAAAAATGGTGAGGAGTTCTTAAAAGATGTTAGATTATATCTGGGAACATATCTTAATAAAAAAGTCTGCATTGCAATTGCAAATGACATTACAGAAAAGAGAAAAGCTGAAGAACTTTTACGCGAAAGTGAAAAGCGATATAAGCTGATTGCTGAAAACACAGCAGATTCGATTGCCATTTTTGATTTGAATCTCAACTACACTTATATAAGCCCGTCTGTAATTAAATTGCTGGGATATACACCTGAAGAATTAATGTCAATAGGTTTGGCAAATATTATTTCAGAAGATGCAAAGAATGAACTCCAAAGAAATTTACTTGAAGAATTAGAAAACGAGATTAATCGTAATGCTGATCCACATAGAAGTAGAATAATTGAAACAGAACAATTACGTAAAGACGGTTCAAAAATATGGGTAGAGGGTACTGTATCATTTTTACGAGATGATAATGGGAACCCTATTGGAATTTTAGCAGTTTCACGAGATGTATCAAGCAGAAAACTAGTAGAGGCTGCTTTAGCTTCAAGTGAAGAACGATATCGTGCAATATCTACATTAACATCCGATTATCTGTTTTCTACA
Organism: uncultured Ignavibacteriales bacterium; assembly: GCA_937858935.1. Lineage (GTDB taxonomy): Bacteria > Bacteroidota > Ignavibacteria > Ignavibacteriales > Ignavibacteriaceae > IGN3. The sequence goes on from CALLZX010000035.1 coordinate 23,988, forward strand.
CTAATTAATGATCAAGGAATTCATGAACTTGTCTGGATAGCAGGCTCCTTTGAAAAAATTACTGGTTATACATTTGAAGAATATAAGCGTATTGGCGGATGGAGGGCAACCCTTCATCCATCAGAACTAGAAATTGATAGCCTTGATCTTGATGCTTTAAATAGAAACGAAAAAGTAAATCGGGAAATAAAAACATATCATAAGAACGGTTCACTTGTCTGGGTTAGATCCCATGCACAACCTATCTGGGATTTTAAGCATAATAAGTTAATAGGGATTTATGGTGCTGTGGAAGATATAACACATCGGAAACAAACTGAAATAATTCAAAAAATACAGTACAACATTGCAGATGCGGTTGTTACTTATAAAACTTTAACAGAATTATTTGAAATTATAAGAATAGAATTATCAGCGCTAATAAATGTTAATAATTTCTTCATTGCTCTTTATGATGAAAAGACCGGAATGTTAAGATCGGATGTTGATAAAGATGAAATTGAAGAAATTGAAACGTGGTCTGCAAAAGGTTCAATGACAGGATATGTAATTGAACAAAAAAAATCTTTACTTCTAACTAAAGCAGAAATTCATCAATTAATAAATTCAGGTTTAGCTGGAATGGTTGGAGTGATACCTGAGATATGGCTAGGTGTTCCTTTTAAGGTAAGCGGAAAAGTAATTGGAGTATTGGTTGTCCAAAGTTATGATAATCCTTATGCATATAATCTTGGAAGCATGGAAGTACTTGAAATTGTTGCTCACGAATTAAGTATTTATATCCAGCATAAAAATGCAGAAGCGGAAACCTTAAAACTTTCAGCGGCAATTGTTCAAAGCCCCACAATTGTAGTTATAACTAATCCGAATGGAATTATCGAGTACGTAAATCCAAAATTTTCAGAAATTACAGGTTACTCATTAGAAGAAGCTAAAGGAAATAATCCAAAGATTTTAAAATCCGGGAAACATAAGATTGAGTTTTATAACGATCTTTGGAAAACAATTATGTCTGGTAATACCTGGCAGGGTGAATTCCAGAATAAAAAGAAAAATGGAGAACTTTATTGGGAAAATGCTCTTATCGCTCCACTGATAGATTCAGAGGGTAATATCACTAATTTTGTTGCAGTTAAAGAAGATATTACAGAAAAGAAAAAAATGATTGAGGAATTGATAATTGCCAAAGAAAAAGCTGAAGAAATGAACAAGATAAAATCAAGTTTCTTTGCAAATATGAGTCACGAACTTAGAACACCAATGGTTGGAATTCTAGGATTTAGTGAAGTGCTGATGAGTGAATTAAAAGATAATCCTGATTACCTTCATATGATAAGTTCTATTAATACCTCCGGGCAAAGATTATTAGAAACGCTGAATCTGATTCTAAACTTATCGAAGTTAGAAGCATCAAAAGTGGTAGCCAATTTAAAAACACAGGATATCATTCCAATATTAAAAGAGAGTTTTGGATTCTTTAAATCGGCGGCGGATAAAAAAGGTTTAAAGTACTCTTTTACTGCAGAGAGTACTGAAATATTTTGCGATGTTGATCATCTCATCTTTACAAGCATATTTAATAATTTAATAAATAATGCAATCAAGTTTACAGATGACGGAAGTGTTACTTTAAAAGTTGATAGCGATAATAATAATGTTGTAATATCAGTTATCGATACCGGTGTTGGGATTTCTGAAGAAAAACAAAATTTAATTTGGGAAGAATTCAGACAGGCAAGTGAAGGATACAATCGCAGTTTTGAAGGTACAGGACTTGGACTGACTATCGCAAGAAAATATACTGACATTATGCATGGAACAATTTCTGCAAAAAGTACATTAGGCAAAGGAACAACTTTTGAAGTAAGTTTTCCTATAGCTAAACAAATCGTGGAGACACTTAAAGTTGAAAATCCAAATAATACAATTAACACCATTGATCCTGCTAAAACTCTGGCAAAAATATTATACATAGAAGATGATGAAATTTCGGTTAAATACGTTTCTACAATTTTAAAAGGATTGTATAATGTAGATTGGGCAAAAGATAGCGATGAAGCAATAGCAAAAACTAAACAGTGCAAATATGAAGTTCTGCTTATGGATATAAATTTACGCCGAGGTATGGACGGACTTGAATTGACTAAGGTTATCAGAAAAATGGAAGATTATAAATCCACACCTATTGTTGCAATTACTGCTTTCGCAATGGGCAGAGAGAAAGAGGAATTTTTATCAAAGGGTATGACGCATTATTTATCAAAACCATTTGTTAAAAATCAACTTTTAAGTTTATTGGATAGTTTACTGGATAAAAAATAGAATCTATTAAATCTTTTGATGGGAAATTTTATTTGTTTTAATCCGGGCAAAGTTATGAATCCATTTCCTGATTGTCTTAACGCAATGAAACTCCTAGGAATATTTTATTAGGTGGAAATAAATTGAAATCTATTCTGTTATATATCTGCTTATTCATGCTCATTATTCTTAATACGTCCTCTGCACAAATATTTTCCGAAGAGCCGATAGTTAGAGTCAGAATAATTTATACACTTGATTCTCTTAACATAGTCTTTAAGGATTCATGGATTATATCTCAAGATAGTTTGGAAGATTTAAGAATTAAAAAAGATGATTCACTGACAATTACTATTGAAGATGATGTAATAGCGCTGAATAATCTATCAAATGGAAGTGTTAATAATTTCAATCATTTGGTTTTTAAAACAGAAAGCGTTTCAGGTACTTTAAAAATAAAAGATGTTCCATACGGAATTGGCTGGTGGTGGGAAGGTATTGAAGATAGAATCTATGAAGGGGAAATTGAAATATCAATCAATGAGAATAATAAGTTTGATGTAATTGTTTCTCTCCCTTTAGAAAAATATCTATGCGGTGTTGTCCCTTATGAAATCGGGAGTGATGCACCGCTCGAGGCATTAAAAGCACAAGTTATTGCTGCAAGATCTGAAACTGTTAATGCCTTAATTTCAGGGAAGTATAAAGCAAGTAATTTTGATTTGTGTGCTGATGTTGAATGCCAGGTTTTTGCAGGCAACAATAAAAGAACCTCTGAAACGGATAAAGCAGTTGTGGAAACAAAAGGGTTGTGTATATTCTATAGTGATGAAGTTATCGGAGCATATTATGCTTCCAATTGCGGGGGAATGTCTGAAGATGTAGAAAATGTTTGGCCGAGTAGATCTGGTCCTGTTCCCTATTGGAGTTCAAACTTCGATTCTGATGAAGAACAAAATTTTAATCCAAAAAATAATCCTGATGAATGGATTATGAGTAATCCTGATGTCTTTTGTAATTCATATTTTCACCCTGAACTACCAGAATGGAGTAAAAAGAATTTCCGCTGGCAAATAGAAATGACTAATAATGAATTATCTAACAACCTGAATGAAATAAAAGAAATTGGAATCTTGAATGAAATCAAAATTCTGGAAAGAGGAAATTCAGGGAGAATTATTAAAGCAAGGTTTATTGGGAGTAAAGATTCGCTTGATCTAAATTCTGAACTTGAGATCCGTAAAATCAAGAAACCGCCATTTCGTAGTTCGTGTTTTATTTATGACAAAACCTATGCTACAGACAGTTCTATTATTTATAAATTCAATGGAGCTGGTTGGGGACACGGTGTTGGAATGTGTCAATCAGGTGCTGTTGCACGAGCATTCTCAGGACAAACTTATGAACAAATCTTGAATCATTATTTTCGTGAGGCCATAATAAAATCCGTTTACCAAAAATTTTAACCCTTCGAATAAAACATTTTCTTATTTTTGTGTAAGATAAAAGAAAGAAAACTGAAATGAGATTAATATTATTGTTAGCTGTTATTGCATTCGCAATTCATACAAATTACTCCCAGCAAATTTCATCACCTGATAATAAATTAACACTTACAATAAAACTTTCCGAAACAAACGAATTGGCTTATAATTTAGTACGAGCAGGTAAGTTAGTTATTAAGGACAGTA
>CALLZX010000036.1 GCA_937858935.1 uncultured Ignavibacteriales bacterium
AAAACGAAGTGAAAGTGAATACGATTCCTTTGGTGCAGGACACGCAACTACCTCGATTTGTGCTGCACTTGGCATGGCTGCAGCTCGGGATCTTAACAATGAACCAAACAGAAAAGTTATTGCTGTTATTGGTGATGGTGCAATGACAGGCGGTATGGCATATGAAGCCATGAATAATTCCGGTGTTTTAAAATCAGATTTAGTAGTAGTTTTAAATGATAATAATATGTCAATCGCTCCAAATGTTTGGCAGATATCCAATTACTTTACCGAAATGATTTCCCATCCTGAATACAATAAATTTAAAGGGCAGGTGTGGGATCTTACAGGAAAGCTTGATCATTTTGGAGATAGACTAAGAAAAATTGCTGCTCGACTTGAAAGTGGAATAAAGGCCGTTGTAACTCCGGGAATGTTATTTGAAGCTTTAGGTTTTAGATATTTTGGTCCTGTCAATGGTCATAATCTTCATCAACTAGTTAAGATATTTGAGCAGATAAAAGATTTAAAAGGACCAATTTTAATTCATGCTATTACTGAAAAGGGCAAAGGATATAAACCTGCTGAAGGGCATATTCAGAGATTGCATGCTTCAACTCCTTTTGATAAAGTAACCGGTGAAGCGATTAAAAAAGGAAGCTCAAAAGCTTCTTATACAAAAATATTTGGTGAAGCATTAGTAGAAATCGTAAAAGCTAATTCTAAAGTAATAGGTATTACTGGTGCCATGCCTGATGGTACAGGATTGGATTATCTGCAAAATGCTTGTCCTAAAAATTATTTTGATGTTGGGATTGCTGAAGAGCACGGAATTACATTTGCTGCAGGTATGGCAACTCAAGGAATTATTCCAGTCGTTGCAATTTATTCTACGTTTATGCAAAGAGGTTTTGATCAGATCATTCATGATATCGCTTTACAAAAATTACATGTAGTTTTTGTTATGGATAGGGCAGGATTAGTCGGTGCCGATGGTCCTACTCATCATGGAGTTTTTGATCTATCATATCTCAGAATGATTCCTGGAATGGTTGTAATGGCCCCTAAAGATGAAGCTGAATTACGCGATATGCTTTACACAGCAGTTGAATATAAAAATGGGCCTATTGCATTAAGATACCCACGAGGCTCAGCACTTGGTGTTGAATTAAAAGATGGTTTCAGAAAGATTGAAATTGGCAAAGCAGAAAAACTAATTGATGGAGATGATGTTGCACTGCTTGCTTTGGGATCAATGGTTGATTATTCACTAAAAGCTGAGGCTAAACTAAAAGAACAGGGAATTAATTGCGAAGTAATCAACATGCGTTTTGCAAAACCGCTTGATACAGATATGCTGGATAGCATTGCCGAAAAGTTTCAGAAAATTATTACACTTGAAGAAAATAATTTACCTGGTGGATTTGGCAGTGCCGTAGCTGAGTATTTCATTTCAAAGAATTATAAAAATGATCTTCAATTTATTGGTATACCTGATAAATTTGTTGACCACGGTACTCAGGAAGAATTGCATCATATATTAGGAATCGATCCTGACGGAATAGTAGAAAGAGTTAAAGAATTCACTCAATTAAATAAAATAAAACATGAGGTCTCTCTCTGATGGAAAAAGTAAAAATAGGAGTAATTGGATTGGGCGGTGTTGCTCAGTTGGCGCATCTTCCAAATTTTGCCAAAATTCCTAATGTTGATTTAACTGCTGTAGCGGAAATAAATAAAAGCAGACTTCAAACCATATCAGATAAGTTTAATGTTAAACAAAGATTTTCAAATTATAATGAGATGCTTGAGAAGAGTGAAATTGATGCTGTAATTATAGCAACGCCGACGAGTACACACAAAGATATTGCAATTGATTGCCTAAACGCAGGAAAAGATGTTCTTATAGAAAAACCTATGGCAAGGACTTACCAGGAAGCCAAGCAAATTGTTGATGCTGCAAAAAAGAATAAAAGAAAATTAATGGTTGGAATGAATCTTCGTTATAGACCGGATACTATGTTATTAAGAAGTTTTATTAATTCGAATGAAATTGGCGAACCATTTTATGTTAAATGCGGTTGGATTAGAAAACAGAGCAGCAGCGAAAAATGGTTTACAAAAAAAGAAGAATCTGGTGGTGGTGTCATAATAGATCTTGGAATTCACATTTTAGATTTAGCATTGTGGCTTCTTGATTATCCTGAAATCTCATCTGTATCTTCACAAAATTTTCATCATTATACAAAAAATGTTGAAGACACTTCAATATCATGCATTAAGTGTAATAATTCTGCTGTTATTAATATGGAAGTAAGCTGGTCGCTTCCGGTCGAAAAAGATCATTTTTTCCTTGAAGTATATGGATCAAAGGGTAGTTTTTCTATAAATCCTTTCAAATTGTACAAGAAGGTTGAAAATGATTACATTAATTTAACACCAACTCAGGTTGATAACCCGACTGTTTTATTTAAAAAATCTTATCTTAATGAATTAAAAAGTTTCATCGGTGCAATAAATGGATTAAATCCTGTTTTTTCTCCGGGAGAAGAAGCGATGCAGCGAATGAAGATTATTGAAGCAATGTATGAATCTGCTGAAAAGAAGCATGAGATAAAATTATAGAAAAATGAAAAAAATTCTTTTAATTGATGATGAACCGGACATAGTTGAGTTTTTAAAATACAATCTTGAGCAGCAAAATTTTGAAGTGATTGTTGGACATAACGGGGAAGAGGCTTTACAGAAACTTGTTGAAAACCCTGATTTAATATTATTAGATATTATGATGCCCAAACTTGATGGGTTTGAAACTTGCAAAAGAATAAGAGAAAAAAAAGAATTTGAGAACGTGCCGATAATATTTCTCACCGCTAAATCGGGGGAAATTGATGAGATAAAAGGATTGGAGTTAGGGGCAAGCGATTATATTCAAAAACCAATTTCGCCAAATAAATTAATTGCCCGTGTAAAATCCAATCTTAGAAAAGCTGAAAGTTTTAATCTTAAAAAATCCGGACCGATAAATGTAAAGTATGGTCCTATCGATATCAATAAAGAAAAGTATGAAGTATTTATTGATGGCGAGAAAAAAGTTTTTCCGCGTAAAGAATTTGAAGTGCTTTATTTTCTTATAAATAATCCAGGCAGAGTTTTTGGCAGAGAAATATTATTAAAAGAAGTTTGGGGTGCAGATGTTTACGTTGTTGATAGAACTGTTGATGTTCATGTTAGAAAAATCAGAGAAAAATTAGACAAGCACGCCGATTTAATTGAAACCGTAAAAGGTGTAGGATACAGATTAAAAAGTGTGGAATGAAATAAAATCCAATATTTCCTCTGCGTTAGTTTATTTTAGGGAGTTTATACTTTTCCTGGTAATGGTTATCGTTATCATTTTTTTATTGATAGAAAAACTTACCTTGAGCATTCCATTAATTTTACTTTTACTTCTAGTGGGAATTATTATACTTAATCTTATTGGCAGAAGAAGAATTAAGGAAATAAATGAAATAAAAAATATCGTTGCCTCAATCCGACAAAGTAAATATCAATCATCTGATGAAATTGTTTTAACAAAACATCTTTCTGCACTTGAAAATGAAATTAAAGAGATGTTTGAAAAAGCCAAAAGTGATATCGAATACCTTGAACGACTGCAGAGGATGAGGAGCCAGTTTCTTGCAAACGTATCTCACGAATTAAGAACACCAATCTTTTCTATTCAAGGTTATCTGGAAACGCTTTTAAATGGTGCAATGGATGATCCAAAAGTAAATAAACATTTTTTACAGAAAGCTAATCAGAACACAGTTAACCTTAGCAACTTACTTAATGATCTCATAGATATTTCTATGATTGAATCCGGTGAGATGCGAATGAGTTACCGATACTTTGATATAAATAGTTTTATTCAAAGCATACTTAGTGAAATCATTCCAATAGCTGAGGAAAAAAATATCAAGTTGGTTTTCAATCCGACTAAAGAAGGGCTGCAGGTTTTTGGTGACAAAGATAAACTTAGACAGGTTTTTGTTAATCTTTTACAAAATGCAATTAAGTACACAGATGAGGGAAGTATAGAGATTTTGCTGGATGAGGATAAAAAATTTGTAAATATTGCTGTTAAGGATACGGGAATTGGAATTCCTGAAGAAGATTTAAACCGTGTTTTTGAAAGATTTTATCGTGTCGATAAAGCAAGATCAAGAGCTGTTGGAGGTACAGGATTAGGGCTGGCAATCGTAAAACATATCATTGAGGCTCATAATTCAAAGATTGTGGTGGAAAGTAAGCTGAATGTGGGAAGTACTTTTTCCTTTAAACTGAAGAAATAGGTTTGATTTCTGCAAAAAATAATCTGCCCAAAAGTTTGACATAAAACCTTTGTTTTATTAGATTTACGCCCTCAAATTAGAATTTATGAGGAAAAAATGTTTGCAGTTGTTGATATTTTAGGACAACAGTTTAAGGTTTCCGAAAATACAAAATATTACGTACCACGTTTGAAACAGGAACCGGAATCAGAAGTTACATTTGATCAGGTTTTATTATTAAGTGATGGTAAAGAAACAAAAGTCGGCAGTCCAGTTGTTAAAGGTGCGAAAGTAACCGCTAAGGTTCTTTCACATTTAAAAGACGATAAAGTTATAGTCTTCAAAAAGAAAAGAAGAAAAGGCTACAGAAAACTTAACGGACACAGACAGCAGTTAACAAGAATTGAAGTTACCCAGATAGGATAAAAAGGAGATTTAATAATGGCACATAAAAAAGGTCAAGGTTCGTCACGTAACGGTAGAGACAGTAATGCACAACGTCTTGGTGTTAAAAGATTCGGTGGTGAAAATGTTCTTGCCGGTAACATTTTGGTTAGACAAAGAGGAACTAAATTCCATCCCGGAACAAATGTAAAAATTGGCGGCGATGATACGCTCTTTGCAGTTGCTGATGGTTTTGTAAAGTTTGAAATGAAACGCGGCGATAGACAATATGTTAGTGTTTATCCTGCTAAATAAGTTCTATTAAAATTAAAGATATTAAATAACCCGATTCAGTTTTGGATCGGGTTTTTTGTTTTAAAATAGAAAAGGCGATTCAATTAAATCGCCCTTATAATAAAAATAAAAAGGATTTTAGAATCCTAACCTTTCCATATCTGCAACAAGTTCTTTAACTGCTTTTGTTGAGTTATCTAACAATGCTTTTTCTTCTGCATTTAATTCAAACTCAATAATTTTTTCAACACCGTTTTCTCCAAGCACTGCGGGAACACCAACGTAATAACCATCAATACCGAATTCACCATTTAATAATGCACAAACAGGCAGTACACGTTTTTCATCAAATATAATTGCTTCTGCCATTGCAATTGCAGAAGAAGCAGGAGAATAAAATGCTGAACCTGTTTTTAATAATTTAACTACTTCACCGCCGGCAGCTTTTGTTCTTTCAACCATAGCTTTCATAACTTCAGCTGCTTTTGTTTTATCATTATATTTTTTCTCAAGTAATTCCATTGCAGGTATTCCATTTACATTTGCATACCGTACAATAGGGACCATTGTGTCACCATGTCCGCCAAGAACCATAGCGTTTACATCTTTAACTGAAACACCAAGTTCCCACGCAATAAATGTTGAAAAGCGGGAAGAATCCAAAACACCAGCTTGTCCCATAACTTTGTTTGCAGGAAAACCGGTAATCTTTTTGAACAGAGTAACCATTGCATCCAATGGGTTGGAAATAATTATTACAATAGAATTAGGTGCAAACTTTTTAACATTCTCTGCAACGGTTTGCATAATTTTTGCGTTAGTAACAAGTAAGTCATCACGGCTCATTCCGGGTTTACGAGGCAAGCCTGCGGTGATGATTACAAGATCAGATCCTTCAATATCTTTGTAATCATTTGTACCTGTAACTTTACCATCAAATCCATCAACTCGTGATGCTTCTGCGATATCCAGAGTTTTACCCTGCGGTAAATCTTCTACTATATCAAAAAGTACGACATCACCCAGTTGTCTTAACGCAATAAGTTGAGCAAGAACGCCGCCAATTTGTCCGCCGCCGATTAGAGCAATTTTTTTACGTGCCATAATTAACTCCTAAATAAAATTGTGAATATCATTTGTATAAAAATAGATAAGACAGTAAGCAGATGCAAAAAGAATAATGTTTAAGAAAATGGAAAAATGGAGTAATGAATTAATTTGATAATGGAGTAGATAAAATATTGAGTTTATTTATTTACAACTTTAAAGTAAGAATTGTTTCAGTTCCTTCTGGAGTGTGATTGTATGTTAATCCATCCATATAAACACGCATTAAGTATAAACCACGTCCGGAATCTTTAAGAAGATTTTCAGGATCTGTTGGATCAGGAACGATCGAAGGATCAAATCCTTTTCCTTCATCCTTAATTTTTATTGTAACAGTTTGCCCATCAACAAAAACATAAATGCGAACCATTTTAAGTTTATTGTTTTTGTTGCCATGAATGATAGCGTTTGTAGTGGCTTCAGTTACTGCTAAAAGCAATCCATTGATTTTTTCCCGGTCTAAACCCAACTCTACTGAAAAATAATTAACAAACTCTTCTACAGTAATTAAGTTATTAGGAGTACTTTCAATTTCTAAATAATATTTTGGTTCAGTCAATTCGTTTAATTGTTATTATTTAAGTGGTGTGAATATATTGGTTTCAGTTAAAAATTCCAATTAACCTGCATCAATAAACTTGCCTGTTCTTTATCTGGAACATCCGTATTGGTAATAAATTCGTAATATCCTTTCATTACTATATTAAGATTATTCCAGGCTTGCAAATCAATTAAAGCAATCGGTCCCAGACTTAAATATTCGCTGGAAGGAATTTTTGTATTTTCCTGATATGAATAGGTATTAAGCAGGAATAATCTTAAACCGATTGAAAAAATTGTTCTTTTATAATTTAAGATAAATCTTGGTTCCAGGTATAATTCCTCTAAAAATCTTGTAGGTCTAGCAGTAAAATTATCCCATCTAAAATCTCCAACCTCAGATAATTTTAGATATCCATAACCAAATAGTGAAACGTCATTTGTAAGGACTATTGTAGTTGAATCGATAGCTGTAAATTGTCTGAATGAATAGCTTTGATAGTTTGTTGTTAAGTCTTCAAAATCATAAACAGTATAGTTTGCTGAAACCTCAAAACTGTTAAATGATTTAACTAAGCTTCCTAAATAATCGCCGCCGGCACGTAATCTTATAATCCTGCTTTGATTGTTATTTGAGCTTCGGCTTGCAAATAAATATACTGTATGACCAAATGTGGCCTCGGCATTTACAAACCCTGTAAAATACGAAGTCAGCAGCTTTGAATATCTAAATCTGATTATTGAAAGCAATTCATCACGGTCATCATCATTTGATATACTTTTTGTATCATACACTAATTTGCTTTGATATAGGCTGAAAGTTAAAAGATCATTTTTTGATATTTTAAAATTACCGTAAAATGAAAGTGTGGCTCGGCTTGAATTATTATTTTTCTGTTCTTCAAGTTCAGAATTTTGTTCATATATCGATTCGGTCATCCCATCAAATCTTTTAACAATATGTTTCTCGTCTCTTTCGTAAAAATTTAATCTTAGTATTCCATCAAATAATTTAGAACTATATCTTGTTGTCGCATCAAGTTCAAGTTTGAGCTCATCAATTCGTGTATCATACATTAACTTAGCTTTTTCAGATGTCTTGTAACGATTGTCCCGATCAATTTTTCTCCAGTTTATTCCTGCGGCAATATCAAGTGAAAAAATATCTAAAAAGCCATCATAGGAAAGGCGATCAAAAATCTGGTATCCAGTTTCAATTCTGCTTTGAATATTGTTGTTGATATTAAACTGTGCTGATGTTATAGAATCAGCTTCAAAATAAAAATCCTTTCTGCTTTGTGAAAAAAAAGTTTGTATGGTATTCGAGACACTTCTATCAAAATAATTATTTACAGATAACTCATAATATCTTATCAGGTTTCTTCTTGGAATAATATCTTCATTTCTAAAACGAAGCACAGAATTAATATTAAGATCTGAAAAATTTAAGTTTTCAAGCAGACCCTCAACACCATAAAGACTTCCGTTATCTGTTACTCCGATTTGTCTGTTGCTTGTGTAACCGCCAAACGGAGCCAATCTTATATTATCAATTGGCTTAAGTTCACTAAAAACAGCAGCATAATTAACCGCTGATTCATTTATTCCCAACGAACGATTATCCGAAAGAAGGGAACTGCTGCCAGAAATTCCGAACCATATATCTTTACGGAATAAATATTTTGCATTAAGATTAAAATGCTGTTCATCTCTGGTGTTTTTAGTTTCGTTACGTATGAAAGTGGAACCGTAATTCTCATTCATTCTGATTATTACGTCTTCAAAATTTCCATAAAGCTGCAATTGAGAATTTAAATGAAAAGTGTTCAACTGTTTATCAAATGTTGTGTTAAATAACTTTGCATTTAAAAACCTTCCAAGAAATTCTAGACTATCAACACGCGTTTGTGAATAAGAGAGCGGATTTATTAAGAAAATAATTGCTATAAATATTACGTAGATAGTTAAAGGGGAATTATTAGATTTTATTTTAAGAAGTTTCAAAAATATTACATTCACTTTTGTTTAAAATCCTGTGGCAATTATAATATTTATGCAAACAATAAACCACTTAACTTTTGGGTAGAATTTGTCACTAAAAGTAAGAAAATTCTTAAAAATGGAATGGGACTTTAAATTGACAATCGTTCATATTTTGGATAACTTTGGCCACAATTTTTACATAAAAAAAAGATGATTGAAACCTACATACCCATTTTTATTGTACTTGCAATCGGAGTTGTTTTTGCAGTTGCGACAGTAATGTCTTCCGTAATTTTTGGGCCGCAAAGACCAAATCGTGAAAAACTTTCAACATATGAAAGCGGAATGAAACCAGTTGGCTCGACTCACGAAAGAATTTCTGTTAAATATTATCTTGTTGCAATGCTTTTTATCATTTTCGATCTTGAGGTTATATTTATTTACCCATGGGCAATTCAATTCAAAAGATTATTTAGCGAAATTGGAATTCCTATCTTCTATTCGATGTTAATATTTTTAATCGTGCTTGAGCTTGGATATTTATATGTTTATAAAAAAGGTGGATTCAAATGGGATTAGAAGCAAAGTTAAATTCTGATGGATTTTTAGTTACTCAGTTGGATGCAGTTGTGGCGTGGGCAAGAAAGAATTCTGTCTATCCAATGCCTATGGGAATTTCCTGTTGCGCTATTGAGATGATGGCTTCTGCTGATCCAAAATATGATATTGCAAGATTCGGATCTGAAGTAATGCGTTTTACTCCGCGCCAATGTGATTTAATGATTGTTGCCGGAACGGTTACTTATAAAATGTCTCATGTTGTAAGAAAAATTTATGAGCAAATGCCTGATCCCAAATGGGTGATTGCAATGGGTGCTTGTACTTCTACCGGTGGAATGTATCGTTCATATTCCGTTGTGCAAGGAATTGATCAGTTTCTTCCTGTGGATGTTTACGTTGCAGGTTGTCCTCCGCGTCCTGATAATCTTTTAAATGCTCTCATCCAGATTCAAAATAAGATCGGAAGAACGCGTGCAAGAGATTTCCAAAATTTAAAATTACCAGAATTGAATGTAATCCAGAATAATTGATTATGGAATTGAAAGAATTAATCTCCCAAAAGTTAAAAACAAATTTTCCTGAAGCTGATCTCGATTTTTCTGAATACAGAAATGAATTCAATGTAAAGTTTAATAAGAAATTTGTTAATCCAATCTGCAAATTACTTAAAGAAGATTCCGAATTGGAATTTTTACTTTGCGAAGATATGACTGCGGTTGATTGGGCAAAGATAAAAAACAGATTTACTGTCGTGTATCATATTTTTTCTATAAAACATAGTTTCCGTTTAGTTCTTAAAGCTGATGTTGATGTGAGTGATTGCGCAATAGATACAGTTTCCTCTGTATGGAAAACATCTAACTGGCAGGAACGAGAATGTTATGATATGTACGGAATAAAATTTAATAATCATCCCGATCTAAGAAGAATTTATATGCCGGAAGAATTTGAACATCATCCGCTTAGAAAAGATTTTCCTTTGCTTGGCATTCCTGGATCATTACCATTACCAAAGAAATAAAAGTTTATGGATAGATTAACAAAAGACGATGTTCATCCCAAAATCTTACAGAAGTTGTTAGAAGATTCTGATATAACTATAGAAGATGCTTTGGAAAATGAGATGATCCTGAACATGGGTCCTCAGCATCCGGCAACTCATGGCGTGTTAAGATTATTATTACGACTTGATGGTGAAACTGTAATTGGCTGTGTTCCCGATGTTGGATATTTACATCGCGGCTACGAAAAGATGGCTGAGAACATGAGTTATTATGAATACATTCCTCATACCGATAGATTAGATTACATCTCTCCATTAGCAAACAATGTTGCATGGGTTTTAGCTGTTGAAAAGTTGGCAGGAATCGAAGTTCCTGTTCGTGCTCAATACATTAGAATGATTGTTGCTGAACTTGCAAGAATCGCTTCTCATCTGGTGGCAATTGGTTCGTTTGCAATGGATGTTGGTGCGTTAACGGTTTTCCTTTGGACATTGCGTGAGCGCGAAAAGATAATGGATATATGGGATATTCTTTGCGGTGCAAGGTTTACAAACAGTTACACTCGTATTGGCGGTGTTGCAAATGATGCACAGCCGGAAGCACTTGCATTAGTAAAAAGATTTATTGATGAGATTGATGCAAATTTATCAGAATGCGAAAGTCTACTTAACACAAACAGAATTTTTATAGAACGTCTTGATGGTGTTGGAGTTATTTCAAAAGAAGATGCTCTAAGTTATGGATATACAGGTCCCAATCTTCGTGCTAGCGGAGTTGAGTTTGATTTGAGAAGAGCAACTCCATATTTGCAGTATGATAAAGTAGATTTCAGAATCCCTGTTTTTACAGAAGGTGACTGTCTTGCTCGTTATTTTGTCCGCGCTGATGAAGTAAGAGAGAGTGCAAAGATTGTTAAACAATGTTTACAATTAATGCAGCCCGGAGAAATAAAAGCTAATCTTCCAAAATCAGTTCTTCCTCAAAAAACAGAAGTTTATTCTAAGATGGAAGAACTTATTCATGATTTTATGATTGTAAACTTCGGAATAAATCCTCCGGTTGGAGAAGTTTACCATGCGATTGAAGGTTCAAAAGGTGAGCTTGGTTTTTATTTGGTTAGCAAAGGTGAAGGCCATCCCTGGAAATGTAAAATTCGCTCACCCTCGTTTATTCATATTCAGTCTTTACCGCATTTGGTTAAAGGACATATGGTTTCTGATGTCGTAGCAATTATCGGAAGTATCGATCCTATTATGGGAGAGGCGGATAAGTAATTATGGAATTTAAATTCACACAAGAAAATATAGATCGCATCAATAAAGAGATTGCAAAATACCCAGTAAAAAAACCTGCGGTAATGGCAACGCTTTATATTGCACAGGAACAAAATGGTTACATTTCAAATGAAGTTATAAAGGAAGTAGCTGCAATATTAGAAATGACTTCTGAAGAAGTGCTTGGTGTAGTAACTTTTTATACGATGTACTATCAAAAACCTATGGGAAAGAATCACATTCAAGTTTGTACAAATGTTTCCTGTATGCTTCGCGGCGGTTATGAAATTTGGAATCAAGTGAAAGAAAAACTTGGTATTGATAATATGAATGTTACTGATGATCAGAAATTCTCTATTGAAGAAGTTGAATGTATGGGAAGTTGCGGTACTGCGCCAATGTTAGCTGTTAATGAAGATTATTATGAAAATCTTACAAAAGAAAAAGTAGAAGAACTTATCAACACGCTTAAGAATAGCAACTAGATGGAAAAAATAGTTTTATCCGATATAGATAACATTCACATTCTTGATGTTTATGTTCAGAATGGTGGATTTACCGCTGCAAAAAAAGCCTTCTCACAAACACCTGATGATATAATTGATCAGGTTAAAAAATCTGGATTACGGGGAAGAGGCGGCGCTGCTTTCTCTGCTGGTTTGAAGTGGAGCTTTATGCCGAAGACTACAGATAAACCAAAATATCTTTGCATTAACGGTGATGAATCCGAACCTGGTTCTTTTAAAGACAGACAAATATTTGAGTATAATCCACATCAGTTGATAGAAGGTATACTAATTACCTGTTATGCAATCGGTGCAAAAACAGCTTACATTTATATTCGTGGCGAATATCATAAATGGGTAAAGCTAATGCAGAAAGCATTGGATGATGCTTATGCTGCCGGCTTTGTTGGTGAAGCAATGAAGGAAAAGTTTGGTTCTGAATTTTTCTGTAACATTTATGTTCACAAAGGTGCAGGCGCTTACATTTGTGGTGAAGAATCTTCTCTTATGAATTCACTTGAAGGACACAGAGGCTACCCAAGAGTTAAACCTCCATTTCCTGCACAGAATGGTTTGTGGGGCTGTCCAACTACGATCAATAATGTTGAAACTATAACAAACATTCCTCCTATTATTACCAAAGGTTGGGAATGGTTTTCTAAGATTGGCGAACCTAAGCATCCGGGAACAATTTTATTTGGTGTAAGCGGACACGTAAACAAACCAGGAGTTTATGAACTACCTTCAGGTACTTTGCTAACTGACATAATTTATAATTA